>JAYVJS010000061.1:0-4342 GCA_043769075.1 Gemmatimonadota bacterium
CTTCCGGTCCTTGCGGGAGCCGCCGCCTGGTACGCTCTCCGGTTTGCGATCCCGTTGGCAATCGCCGGGGCCGGTCTTGGCGGTTCCTTGGTCCTCGGCCTCGAAGTAGGCCTTCTAGTCGGGGCCCTCGGCCGGCTGTTCGAACGAACCGATCCCGCCGCGATCGGTTAGGCGCGATGGGCGGGGCCGAGGCCCCGCCATAACAAACCAAGTGTCGCCGGTTAGAAGAACAGGAAGCTCGGCGGCGCCATCCCGTTCTTTCGGAAATTCGCCACGATCTGGCCGGCCGTCCACATCGCGTGCTGGTTGATTTCATCCCAGACCTGCCAGCGCGGAATCATGGTCCCGAAGAACTTCACCTCGATGTTGCGATCGGCGTCGGGCTGGGTGGTGATCATCTCATCAAGGGCATCGTACCTCGCGTTGATGTACCCCTTCAGCTCGGCTCGACTGTTGAGCACCTTGGCGGTGTCGGCGTCGGTATACGGCTTGCCCACGACGAATGCGCTGGCGATGAACCCGGCGGCCGAGACGATGTGATGGACCTGCTCCGAAAACGACCGTTGGGCGTCGGTGGCCCGGTCGCGATAGAGTCGCTCGGGCATCGAATCGGCGAAGCTCAAGAGGAGTTTGCGCTGCGACTTGAGGGCGCTCTGCTGGACGGCTCGGTACTCCTTGGCCATGGCGAATTTGGCCGGCCCGGTCTCGGGCGGTTTGGGCTGGGCCGCGAGGGTGGCGGTTCCGGCGACGAGCAGTCCAGCAACGGCGAGGGTCACGGTACGCATCGGGCTGTCCTTGAAGAAGTGGGGCTTGACTAGTAGAGAATAATAGCGCCGTTAGTCTCGGAGTACGGCGGGCGTACGAGCCCGGTTCCACCACTGCCCGGCCGGGACCCGGGCTCCCCGTCCAAACCAATCCTCCGCCCGCTTGAGCAGGCCTCGAAGGGGGGTGCCCGATAGCCCGCGCCAGACTCGGTGATACCACTTGGAGTAGTCCCGGTTGTAAGGGCAGACCCGGATGCAGATCGAGCAATCGGTGTTCTGATTGACCCAGAAGCCGAAACACTTCGCGGCATTGACCGTCCATTTGGTGACGCCCACCAAGTTGGATCGGTCGTACCGGGCCGCCGATGGGGGGTCCATGGGAATGGCCTTGACCGGGCAGGCGTCGGCACAGCGCCGGCACTGGTCGCAGAACTGTTTGACCCCGAAGCTCCGGGGTCGATCCGGTACCAGCGGCAAATCTGTGAACACCTTCCCGAGCCGGAGTCGGGGGCCGAATTCTGGAGTGATCAACAGTCCATGGCGGCCGTATTCGCCGAGGCCGGCCTGAATAGCCATCGGGATGACCAGGGCGGTGTCGTTCATGCTGGCGTAGGCGCGGTAGCCCAAGTTGCGGATGTATTGAGCCAGGGCAATCAGGGTGGTGGCGTCGCGGGAATAGGCCAGTCCGGTCGCGGCGCCGGCCAGAGCGGACGGGACCGTTTCGGTCAAGCCGTAGTCCATGCTCTTGCCGATCACGATCGCAAACGGGAGGTCCGATGGAAGTTCGTTCGGGATGGCGTCGTGAATCGTTCGCCGGTAAGTGTGGGTGTAGATCCACCGCTCGTCGACCCGGGTAACGCCGACCAGGTCGGCTCCGAACGACTTGGCGATCTGCTTGACCTCAGCCGTCATCTGGTCGGGTCGGTCGATCGGCACCGGCGTTCCGAGGCCGGGCCGATACGCGGTGAAGAGATCGGTAAAGCCCTCGTGGCGCCCCTCGTCGCGCTTGAGATCGGCGAAGACGTCGGCGATGTGCCAGGCGGCGTTCCGGTAGGCATAGTCCCACACCGAAAACCCCTCGACGTTGCGGGCCTTCGCGCCGGACATGAAGTAGCCCTGATAGAACGCGGTGGCCTTCGGACCGGCGATGTCCGGGTCCCAGTCGGAGCGATTGAAAATGTCGTCACGCTGGCTGAAGCGGGCGAAATCGGGGCCGATCGTGATCCCATCGCCGAATTGGGAATCGTTAGGCGATGATGTCACGGACGACCTTGCCTTCCACGTCCGTGAGCCGGAAATCCCGGCCCTGGTAGCGATAGGTCAAGCGTTCGTGGTCGAACCCGAGCAGCCGGAGGATCGTCGCTTGCAGGTCGTGGACATGGACCCGGCCGCTGACGCCCTGATAGCCGATCTCGTCGGTCTCGCCGTGGGTCGTGCCGGCCTTGATCCCGCCGCCGGCCAGCCACACCGTAAATGCCCCGTTGTTGTGGTCCCGGCCGACGTAGGGGTTGTCGATCCCGCTTCGGTTTTCGAGCATCGGCGTCCGGCCGAACTCGCCCCCCCACACCACCAACGTGTCGTCGAGGAGGCCCCGTTGTTTGAGGTCCGACAGCAGCGCGGCGGTCGCGCCCTCGGTTTCCCGGCACCGATCGTAGAACCCCCTGTTTAGCGCTTCGTCGGCGCCGGCACCATGGGAGTCCCAGCCCCAATGAAAGAGTTGGACGAACCGGACTCCGCGCTCCACCAGGCGCCGGGCCAAGAGGCAGTTGTTCGCGAACGAGGTTTCGCCCGGGGTGGTGCCGTACTGCCGGTGGACCGACTCCGGCTCCGAGCTGATGTCCATCGCTTCGGGCACCGACATCTGCATCCGAAAGGCCATCTCGTACTGGGCCATCCGGGTGAGAATCTCCGGGTCGCCGACGGCGTCGTGCTGGTGCTGATTGATCTGGTTGACCGCGTCGAGCGATTGCCGGCGAAGGTCGCGGGGGAGGCCTGGTGGATCCGACAAGTAGAGGACCGGATCGCCGGCCGACCGGCACTGGACGCCCTGGTAAACCGTGGGCAGAAATCCACTGCCGTAGACGCTGGCGCCGGCGTCGGGGCCGGCCCCGCCCGAGAGGAGGACGACGAAAGCCGGCAGGTTGGCGTTCTCCGAGCCCAGCCCGTAGGCAACCCACGACCCCAGGCTCGGCCGGCCGATCCGAGGCCCGCCGGTGTGCACCAGCAGTTGGGCGGGGGCGTGGTTGAACTGATCGGTATGCATGGCCTTCAGGAAGGCGACGTCGTCCACGTGCCGGGCAAAATTGGGAAGATGGTCGGAAAGCCACGCCCCGGATTGCCCGTGTTGACGGAAACCGATCTGGGGGCCAAGCATCTTCGGGATCCCCTTGATGAACGCAAACCGCTTGCCCTCAAGGAGCGACTCCGGGCAGAGCTGCCCATGGAGCTGGGCGAGCACCGGCTTGTAGTCGAACAGTTCGAGCTGGGACGGTGCGCCCGCCATGTGGAGATAGATGACCCGCTTGGCCTTGGGCGGAAAATGCGGGGCGAGTGGAGTCAAAGGATCGAGGAGATTCCGAGCGATGCCTAACGGATCGGCCGGCAGCGTCCCTCCGCAAGATCCCGTCAACGTGGCCATGGCGGCGGCGCCAAGCCCGGTGGCGCCGGCCTGGAGAAAGTGGCGTCGGGTGATGGCCAACAATGCGTCGTGCTCGGGTCCGTCGGGCAGTGACATCGTCATTCCTCAGTCTTTGGTGACCACGGCATCGAGATTCAAAATGGCGTTGGCCACCACCGTGAGCGCCGCCGCACCCGGGTCTTGGGCCGTGCCGGTCAACCGGACCACGTCGGCCGGGTGACCGGCGTAGTGGGCCGCCGCGTTGCGATAGAGATCTCGGAGTGAATTGAGCGCCACCGGGTCGGGCGGCCGTTGGAGCGCCAGCCGGTAGGCTTGGGTGATGTAGTCATCAACGGCCGCCGGGCTCGCCGGAGCGGAATGCGGGCCGATGAGGCGGCGGGCCATCGCCTGCGCCGCCTCGAAAAACGCCGGGTCGTTCAACGTGACCAGGGCTTGGAGCGGGGTATTGGTCCGAGTCCGCCGCGAGACGCAGAACTCCCGGCTCGGGCTATCGAAGGTGACCAGTGACGGATACGGCGCGGTCCGTTTCCAGAGGGTGTAGAGGGCGCGCCGATACCGGGCATCGCCGGCGGCCGGTTCCCACTTTTCTCCGCTATAAGGCCGGTGCCAGACCCCGTCGGGTTGCGGCGGCATCACGCTCGGTCCGTACATCGTGGCCGAGAGCAGCCCGCTGACGAAGAGGGCCTGATCGCGGATTTGCTCGGCACTGAGCCGGAATCGAGGGCCACGGGCGAGGAGCCGGTTGTCTGGGTCGCGGGCGGCCAGCTCCGACGTTAGGCGCGACGACTGCCGATAGGTGGCCGACAACACGATCCGGCGCAAGAAGGCCTTAACCCGCCATCCATCGGTATCCCGGAACTGGACGGCGAGCCAATCAAGAAGCTGCTGGTTCGAAGGTGGAGTGCCTTGGGTCCCGAAATCCTCGGTGGTCTCGACCAGG
>JAYVJS010000062.1:0-2183 GCA_043769075.1 Gemmatimonadota bacterium
CCGGATCTATGGCTATGACCGCCTCCCGAGCGACCTCCGTCCGTTTAGGCCTGGGGCCCAGACTGATGATCCGAGCGAGAAAGTCGCGACCGTAGTCAAACGAGGCCTGGCGGCCGAAGGGCTCTTTGAAGTCGTCCTGCTGCCGATCGGGCCGCCGACCAGTCCCGAGGCCGTACCGGTGCTCAACCCGCTGTCGGCCGACCACGGATTTCTCCGAGAGCGACTCCTGCCGGGCCTGATTCGACAGGTTGAGGCCAACTGGGCGGCTCAAGTTCGCGACGTCCGGCTTTTCGAGGTCGGGACCGCCTTTCAAGCGGCGCCGGGGCGACCCTCGGAGACAACCCGGGTTGCGGCGGTGGTGACTGGGGCCGCGTTGCCGGCCCACTGGTCGGACGGGGGCAAGGGCGCCGACGTTGTGTGGTGGGATCTCAAGGGCCTGTTCCAGCGGGCGGTGTCCCTGGCGAATCCAGGCGCCCTGGTACAAGTTGATGGGGGCGACTTGGTTGCGCGCTCGGCCGATGGCCGGCTGGTTGGCCGCGCCTCGATCCTTGTCGCCGACGCACCGCCGTGGGCGGCGCCGCTGTTCGGGCTGGAAGTGGAGTTGAGTGTTGCCGCTCGGGTCGTCCCGCCCTTCGTGGCGCCGCCGATGGTGCCGGCGGCGATTCGCGACCTTGGGTTGGTCGTCCCGTGGGCCGTCACGGCCGACGCGGTGGTCGCGGAGATCCGAAAGATTGGCGCTGGCCTGCTCGAATCGGTCGGCGTCGTTGATGAATACCGGGGGGCCGGGGTGCCTGATGGATCCCGGAGCGTCGCGTTTCGTTTGGTGTTTCGGCGGCGCGATCGGACCCTCAAGGACAGCGAAGTCGACAGTGCCGTCACCCGGATTCGGGGAGGCTTGGAGAAACAGCTTGGCGTCTCACTCCGAACATCCTGAGCAGGCCCTCGCGGCCCTCGAGCGAGTCGCCGGACTCCTCGAGGCTGAGTTGGCCGGGTGGCGGCGGCGCTGCCTGGCGGCCGAGGGTGAGCTCGCTGAGGCCAAGAACCGGGTGCCTGAAGTGACGACCGGTGACGTCGCGCTGCTCCGGAGCCGGATCACCGAAGTCGAATCGGAAAACCAACGCCTTCGTGATCGGATTGTCGGGGCCCGCGAGCAGCTCGAGCAGCTCAAGACCCGGCTCCGCTTCGTTGGTGAACAAGCGACGGGGGGGACCCGGTGAGTGGCCCGAAGCCGGTCGAAGTCTTGATCGCCGGTCAGAGGTTGATGGTCACCTCGGATCATCCGGCGGAGTACACCCGCGACGTGGCGTCGTACCTCGACGACGCGGTGCAGCGGATCCGAACGGCCGCTCCGACGATCGACGGCCACCGCGCGACGATTCTCGCCGCGCTTGCAGTGACGGACGAGTTGTTCCAAGCGCGCCAGCACGATTCGGCGACCAGTCACCGGATCGACGCGGTGACGGATCAGCTGGCGCGGTTACTTCCCCCAGCGGTACGGGGTCCCCGAGCCCAAGACTAGGTTGCCTCTGGGCCTTACGCGATCCGCGGTGAAATTGCCGCGTGCGGAGATATTCTGATGTCGACTATTGCTTGGCTCCCGGCTCTGCTGGGGGCCCTGGTGGGAATAGTGCTGGCGCTGGTTGGATATACCGCCGTTCTCCGGACCAAGAAACAGCATGCTGCCGGTTTGGTCGCAACGGCCCAGCGTGATGCCTCGCAATTCTTCACCAAAGCTAAAGAAGAGGCGGACAAAGCCCGGGCGGCTGCCCTCGTTGAGGGCAAAATGGAGGCGCTCAAACTCCGGGAAGAGTTCGATCGCGACCTCGGCCGCCGCCGGGAAGAGATCGACCGGGTTGAGCGCCGCCTCGAGGAGCGGGAGCGCGGGCTCACGAAACGGAACGAGGAGCTCGATCGCCAGACCAAGGCGGTCTCCGGCCAGCAGGGCGCCCTCGCCCAAAAGGAGCTGACCCTCGAGTCTCGAACTAAGGAAATCGACGCCCTCGTTCACGAGCAGCGGCAGCGGCTCGAGCGAGTGGCCGGCCTCTCCGCCGAGGAGGCCCGCCGCGAGTTCCTGCAGCGGGTCGAGGATGAGGCCCGGGCCCAGGCCTCGGCGCTGGCTCGCGACATCAAAGACCAGGCCAAGAAGGGTGCCGAGAAAGACGCCAAGCGAATCATCGCGATGT
>JAYVJS010000063.1:0-25032 GCA_043769075.1 Gemmatimonadota bacterium
AGCAACAGCGTACCCTCGATGAGCTCACTCGACTGGCCCAGGACTCGGGCCAGTACTAGTGCGTGGCTAACTTCGTTGCGGTCTACGATGCTTGCGTCCTTCACCCCGCCCCCCTTCGAGACCTCCTCGTCCGGATGGCGGTCACCGGCCGCTTTCGAGCCCGGTGGACTGAAGCGATCCACCAGGAATGGATGGCGTCTGTCCGTTCGGCCCGGCCCGATTTGCCGCCGGATCGGCTCGAACGCACCAGACAACTCATGGATCAGGCCGTTCCGGAGTGTCTGGTGACCGGCTACGAAGGGGCCATCGAGTCGCTCGTGCTACCCGATCCTTCCGACCGTCACGTGCTCGCGGCCGCGATTCGGTGTCAGGCGGGCGTCATCGTTACGTACAATCTCCGGGACTTTCCACCAGACGCCCTGACGCCGTGGGCGATCGATGCCCAGCACCCGGATGAATTCCTGAGTCATTTCTTCGACTTGGCCCCGGGTGCCCTCTGCGCCGTCGTTCGCAATCAACGGCTGGCTTTGGCTGCTCCCCCGCAGACCGTCGACGACCTCCTGGAGACGTTCGCGCAACTGGGCTTGGCGAACACGGTGGCCGCGCTCGGCCCGATGCGGGAGATCCTGTGACGGCCCAATCCAGCCTCCAAATCCGAGCCGACTTGGTCGAGGCCCTCCGGCTCGATCTGGTCGGGCCCGATGACGCCCACGCCTTCGCCCACGAGCTTCTCCCCGAGCCGCCGTCACGGTGGTACCTGACGGGATTCCTGGTTCCCGAAAGCGCGCCGATCGAGCAACGCTCGGACGAAGGCACCCGCGATGAAGTCGATGGGCCCGACGCCCCCGGTCGCGACGACTCCGGCCCCAACGACCGACCCGCCGCCCGAAAAACCGTCCTGCCGTCCTCGCTCGGTCTCAGTGTCCTGGTGGCTCCGGCCGGCGCCACGCTGGAAGCCATCGTTTCGTGGGGCGACTACCGGTGGGAAGGTGGCGACACCGAGCCGGCGACCGACGCGGCCGACCCCGACGCGAAAGACTCCGGCCCGCGCGGATACCGCCGGGAGCCTCGGCGGGAAAACGTGGCGCTCGTTCTGCCCACCCTCGGTGGCCCGCCAACCACCACGACGGTTGTGAATAGCGGCGGCCTCGATCTGGTGGCCACGGCGCGGGCGGTCGAGCCGTCGGCCCGGATTCCCGGCGGGGCAACCACCGTCTCAGTGTTCCTGGTGAACCGCCGCCCCCCAGCCGAACGGCCGTACCAGGCTTTCATTTTCCAGGCCGGCTTGACGCTCCGGTCACCGGAACCATTCGTGGCACGGCCCGACCTTCGAGGCGCCGAGCCGAGTGAATCCCTCGACGATTGGGACGAGGCCGTTGCCGATCTCCACTATCGCGACTGTTTCGAGTACGCGGTGGGCCACGGAGTGTCGGCCGCCGCCGATCGCGATGCCGGCGGGCAGTGCTACCAGGTGCGGACCACCTGGATTCCCACGGCCCAGGTGGAACGGGTCGCCGCACCCCCCATAGCCGAGGTTGAACTCGGGATGGAAGTCCTCGGCGGGCTCACCGACGGTGCCGAGGCATCGAAACGGCTGCTCCCACTCGTGAGCCAGTATCGGGAGTGGATCGCCGCCCAGGAACCCAAGCTGGCCTCGCTAGAACCGGTCCAAGCCAACACGGCCCGCGACCTACTGACCAAGGCCACCCTCGCGGCAAATCGGATCGAGGCCGGCATCGGACGGCTCAGCGACCCCGCCGTCCTCGCCGCGTTTCGGATTGCGAACCGGGCAATGGCCTCGGCGGCCCGCCGCCGCGAGGCCATTCGGCTGAGGGTCGATCCCAACACCGTAACAGCCCCGGAATGGCGGCCGTTTCAGCTGGCGTTCTTGCTGATGACCTTGGGCGGGATTGCTGAACCGACCCACGATGACCGAGAAACGGTCGACCTGCTGTTCTTTCCGACCGGCGGCGGCAAGACCGAGGCCTACCTCGGGCTCGCGGCCTTTACGATGGTTCTTCGGCGGCTGCGCCACCCAGGGATCGGGTCCGCCGGGGTCACGGTGTTGATGCGCTATACGCTCCGCCTGCTGACGCTGGATCAGTTGGGCCGGGCCGCGGCGTTGATCTGCGCCTTGGAGCTGGAACGCGAGAAGGACCGCGCCCGGCTTGGAGAGTGGCCGTTCGAGATCGGTCTGTGGGTCGGGTCGGCGGCGACACCAAACCGCATGGGGAAACAGGGCTACCGCGGGCCCGGGGCAGACGACACCGCCTATGCCAGGACCCGGCGGTTCTGGACCGACAGCCGGCGCCATCCGGCCCCGATTCCGATTGAGAATTGTCCCTGGTGCGGAACCAAATTCGAGGCTGCGTCCTTCCGGCTCGGCCCCAATCCGAACAAGCCGGACAACCTGGATGTCCATTGCGCCAACCATCGATGCGATTTCTCGGGCAACCGCCGGCTACCGATCATCGGGGTCGACGAACCGGTGTACCGGCGCCTCCCGGCTTTTTTGATTGCCACCGTCGACAAATTCGCTGCTCTGCCGTGGACCGGCGAAACCGGGGCGTTGTTCGGAACGGTCGACCGGTACGATCGCCACGGGTTTTACGGGCCCTGTCAGCCGGGCCAAGGCCAGCCGTTGGGAGCGCACTTGCCGGCTCCAGACCTCGTGATCCAGGACGAACTTCACCTGATCTCGGGCCCGTTAGGCACGATCGCCGGCTTGTATGAAACGGTGATCGATGCCCTTTCATCGCGGACGGTTGACGGCAAGACTGTGGCACCAAAGATCGTGGCGAGCACCGCGACGGTTCGGCGCGCCGGCGCCCAGATCCGAGCGCTGTTCGGCCGAGCCGACGTCCAGGTGTTTCCCGCCCCCGGCCCCGACCGGGGCGACTCCTTTTTTGCCCGAACCCAGAGCGCCGAGGAAGCGCCGGCCCGGCTGTACCTGGGCATCGCGGCCCAGGGGCGAAGCCTCAAAGTCGTGTTGCTCCGTGCTGCGCTGGCACTCTTGAGCGCCGGGCAGACGGCGTACGAACGCGCCGGCGGGAGGCGGAACCCGGACAACCCCGCCGATCCATATCTCACCCTGCTCGGCTATTTCAACAGCCTTCGCGAGCTGGGTGGGAGCCGCCGAATCGTCGAGGACGAAGTGAAGTCGCGGCTCGAGGCCTACGGGCGGCGCCGTCGCCGGGAGCCCGAGGACCGGCTCTTTAGTGACCGGCGGATCAGCTACGACGTGCTGGAGCTGACCTCCCGGGTCCCGACCGCGGAGGTGGCGGGGGCCAAGCGAAGGTTGGCGCTTCCGTTCAGCGCCGAGGAGCGAGTGGATGTCGCCCTCGCCACCAACATGATCTCGGTCGGGCTCGACATCGGCCGGCTCGGCTTGATGATGGTGTTGGGCCAACCGAAGACCAGCGCCGAGTATATCCAGTCGACCAGCCGAGTGGGCCGGGAGTCGAAGGGGCCCGGCCTAGTGGTGACGCTGCTCAACGTCCATAAGCCGCGGGATCGCTCGCATTACGAGCGGTTCGAGAATTACCACGGGTCGTTCTACCGGTCGGTCGAGGTAACCAGTGTCACCCCATTTTCGCCTCGGGCGCTCGACCGGGCCCTGGTGGGAGCCTTGGTGGCGTTGTGCCGCCACGGCCTTCCGGCGATGACACCGGCTCTCGGAGCCGGCGATATTGGGTCGCTGCGCCAGGCCCTCGAATTCGCAGTTGATCGATTCGCTGCCCGGCTCGAACAGCTCGGCGGGAGCGAAACCAGCAAGGATGCGCTGGTGGCGCGGTGCCGCCGGCTCCTCGACGATTGGGCAAGCATTCAGAGCGAGTTTGCCCGGACCAATACCAAGCTTCAGTATCAGCGGTGGGAGGAAAACGGCCCCCAGCGGCTCCTCTACGAACTGCTTGATCCGGAACTCGATTCCGTCGAACCGATTCGAAGGAAATTCCGGGCCAACCGCTCGATGCGAGATGTCGAAGCCTCTGTCGATCTCAAGGTCCAAGTGCTCGACGATTGGAGCGATCGCCGATGAGTCGCGATCAGCTCCGAGCCAGCCAAGTCGTCACCACCTTCGGGCCCGGTGCAATGGTGGACCTGCCGGAAGCCTCGATCCTGGTGGCCGGTCTTGATCATTGGCACTATGACCTGAGTCAGATCCCGATGGTCGAGGAGCCTCGGCTGGTGGCCAAGCTTCGTGACTTGCTCGGGATCCCGACGCTGACCCTTCGGAGGCCGCCGCCTGCAAACGACTTCCCGGGGGGGCCGAAGCCTTCAGTGACCGGCTGGCGGTTCCCGGCGTGGTTCATCGTCCAGCGAACTGAACTCAGCGCCCGAGGTCACCGGCGTCGGCGCTTGGTTCCGCTGTCGAGTCTCAACAACAACAGGTTCACCGATCGCGATGGGAAGAAATTGAGCGTGGTCCCGGTTCGATTTGTCCGAGCCTGCACCCGGGGCCATATCGGGGACATCGACTGGAAGGCCTTCGTTCACGGCGAGGGTGACTCCTGTGTTCGGGAGCTCTGGCTGGAAGAGCGAGGCACGACGGGTGAACTCGACGACGTGATCGTGGCCTGCGATTGCTCCAAGACCCGGGCGATGAGCCAAGCGGCTCGCCTCAAGCTCAAGGCGCTCGGTTCGTGCAACGGAGCCCGGCCCTGGCTTGGCCCTGGGACCCGGGAGGCCTGCGGTGAACCCAATCGGTTGCTGATTCGTTCGGCCAGCAATGCCTACTTCGCCGAGACCCTTTCGGTCATCTCGATCCCCGATTCGCGGAGCCCGATCGATGACCTCGTCCGGGGCCTGTGGGATGATTTTCTGTCGGATGTCGAAACCGCGGCCGACCTGGTCAAGGTTCGCGCGAAGCCGACTGTTCAGGCGAGGCTGGCTGGGGCCGACGGGGCCCAGGTACTCGCCTCGATCCAGCGAGTCCGGGCCGGCGGCGCCGGACTCGACCGATCGGTGAAGGAAGTGGAGTTCGAAGCCCTTTCCGAGGCTCGCGAGGGGCTTGGTGTTGATGAGCCCGATGGAGTGTTCTTCGCCCGGGCCGTTCCCGGCCCGGCCTGGCAGGCCTCTTGGATGGCGGCCGTTGACCGGGTGGTGCTGGTCCATCGGTTACGCGAGGTGGTCGCTCAAGTCGGGTTCACCCGTTTCGAGGCCGCGAGCACCGACACCGAAGGCGAGCTCGCGCTGGACGTGAAGCGGGCCCTTCTTGGGCTCAACGCCCAGTGGCTGCCCGCGATCGAGAACAAGGGTGAAGGGGTGTTCCTGTCGTTCAGGCCGGATCTGATCGATGCCTGGGCGGAGCGGCCGGCGGTTCAGGCGCGGGGCCGGGAGCTACTTGCTGGGTTCGACCGTTGGAAGAAAGATCACGACGGCTCGAAGCGGGAGTTCCCGGGGCTGCCGTATGTCATGCTTCACACGTTTTCGCATCTGCTGCTGACGGCAATTTCGCTGGAGTGCGGCTACCCGGCGTCGTCACTTCGAGAGCGGGTGTACGCCGCGCCCGGTCGCTATGGCGTGCTGATCTTGACTGGAAGCTCCGACGCCGAGGGGACGTTGGGAGGGTTGGTTTTGGCGGGCCGGGATATTCGCAGGCACATCCATCGGGCGCTCGAATCCGGTGCGCTGTGTTCCAATGATCCGGTGTGTGCGTTCCACTCGCCGGCCAGGCATGACCATCAGCCGCTGTTGGGCGGAGCCTGCCATGGCTGCGTTTTGGCATCGGAAACGTCCTGTGAACAGCGGAACGATTTTCTCGACCGCTCGCTGGTTGTCCCCACCCTCCAAAGCCCGGATGCGGCGTTTTTCCCGAGAGTCGGCTTGTGACTGAATCGAACGGGCTCTCCCTGGGCGGGTTGCGGGAACTGGTCCGGTCGTTTCGCTCCGGTCCCCTTTCGGTGGCGATCACGGTCGGTTGGCTGCGGCAGGCCTGCGGCGAGCAGGAGGTTGGCGCAGCCGAGTCGTTGGTCGGCAGATTGACCGCAGCCGGCATGACGGCCCCCCAGATCGCCGTCGCGTTGGAGTTGGCGCTGGAGGCTCGGGCGGGTGCCCTGGACCCGGCCCGACTGATCGAGTTGGTCATGTCCGGGCCGGAGGTAGCCGGGGTTCCGGCCTCCGATACCAGGGCCACGATCGACGGACTCATTGCATCGGCTCGGCGCGAGATCCTGCTGGTCGGGTATGCGGTCCACAATGGCAAGGAACTCTTCGAGCCGCTGGCGCGTCGGATGCAGGGATCGAAAGGTCTGTCGGTCACGATGTGCCTCGACATTCCTCGGCAGCGGCACGATACGTCGCTCGAATCTGAGATCGTGTTGCGATTCGGCCATGAGTTTCGGTCGAAGCATTGGCCGTGGCCTGACACTCCTCGTCTGTACTACGACCCTCGGGCACTATCGAGCGATCAACGCGAGCGGGCGAGCCTCCATGCGAAGTGCGTTGTCGTCGATGGGGAGGCGGCGCTGGTTACCTCCGCGAACTTCACAGCGGCCGCCCAACAGCGCAACATCGAAGTTGGCGTGTTAGTTCGTTACTCGCCGTTAGTAGGGAGGCTTGAGGCGCTGTTTCGCTCAGGGATTCAGAATGGTTGGCTGCGAGAATGCGTGATTCCTGGATGAATCCTCCGCCGGACTCGCGATCAACCCTCATTGTCGGCGCGGGCCCGATCGGGCTCGCCACCGCCATCGCCGCCAAACGCCGGGGGCTCGATCCCCTGGTGATCGACGCCGGTGCCATCGCCGAGTCGATCGTGCGCTATCCGGTTGGGATGACGTTCTTCACGACGCCGGATCGGCTCGAAATCGGCGGTCATCCACTGGTGTGCTCTGGTCAAAAGGCCACCCGGGAAGAGGCGTTGATGTACTACCGGGGAGTTGCTCGGGTGGAGGGGCTGCGAGTCCGTCCGTACACCCGTTTGATGAGTGCCCGCCGCGACGGTAGCGGACTTGCCTGCGAGCTCGAAGGTAGGTTGGCCGACCCGCGACCGGAGACGGTTCGGGCCGACCGGTTAGTCCTGGCCACCGGGTACTTCGGGCACCCCAACCGGCTCGAGGTTCCCGGCGAGGACCTCCCCCATGTGAGTCACTATCCGGTCGAGGCCCATTCTCTTGCGGGGCTCGATGTCGTGATCGTCGGGGCCAAGAACTCAGCCATCGAGCAGGCGCTGGGCGCCTATCGAGCCGGGGCCCGGGTGACCGTCGTGCACCGGGCCGACGGTCTCAAGCCGAGTGTGAAGTATTGGCTCCGGCCGGACTTCGAGAACCGGGTCAAGGCGGGGGAAATCGCGGTCCGGTGGGGAACTCAGGTGGTGGAGATCGGACCGAGTGAGGTGGTCGCGCATGGTCCGGGCGGGCCGATCCGGCTTCCGGCCGACCGGGTGCTCCTTCTGACGGGCTACCGCCCTGACTTTGGGTTGCTTCGTTCGATTGGGATCGAACTGGCCCCCGATACCGGACGCCCGGCCCACAATCCGGAGACGCTCGAAAGCAATGTGCCCGGGGTCTACCTCGCTGGAAGCCTAACGGCGGGTCGGTTTATCTCAGAGGTCTTCATCGAGAACGGCCGATTCGACGGCGAGAAGATCTTTGGAGACGCCGGCAGTCGGCGGCAGGCCCTGGAGCGGTCGGAACGGATCGACCGGCCAATCGGCGAATAGCACTTACAGGACCCGATCGACCGGGGCGGCGAGCAGGCCCTCGGTGATCGGGAAGCACTCGGTTCCGGCGTGGAGTACCAAGCCGCCAATCACCTGATCGCGGTACAGGTCCATGAACAGACGGATGCCTCGGGTGTCGGCTACTGAGGGCCGGGCCGAGGCTTTGACCTCGATGGGAATCAACCTACCGCGCCATTCGAGGACGAAATCCACCTCGTGCCGGTCGACCGACCGCCAGTGGAGCACCTCCGGCGATGGGAAGGTTGAATCCCGCCACGCCAGCAAGTCACTGAGAATCAGGTTTTCCAGGTGAGCGCCGCCAGGCTCCGGGCCTCCCGCCAGGTGAATGGCGAGTCCGGTGTCCGACCAGTACCACTTGGGGCTCTTAGTCAGCCGCTTGCCCCGATTGACGCTGTACGCTGGAATTCGCACCAGTTGATACGAGGTTTCCAACAGGCTGACCCATCGGTGAATGGTGCTCCGAGTGAGGCTCAAGTCGGTTCCGACCGTCGACAGATTGACCGGCGTTCCGATCCGGAGCGCCAGGGTCTGCATCAGCCGCCGGAAATCGGAGAGATTTTCGACCAGGGCTAACTGGCGAAGATCCCGCTCGAGGTAGGTCTGGATGTATCCCTGAAACCAAAGGGTCCGGGCCGTAGCGTCCTCAAGTTCGAGCGCTGGGGTCGGATAGCCGCCGATCCGGGCCCGTTCCTGCCAGGTCGAACCAAGTCGTTCGCGGCGGTCGACGAGCGAACGCCAGCCGGCCGGATCCGTCGCGAAGAGGTCGGACCAGAGGCCGCCGATGCCTTGGCCGAGGATTTCTCGAGCTGTCATCGGCCAGAGCCCGAGATGGAGGGCACGGCCGGCCAGGCTTTCGGAGACCTGGTCCATCAGCAACAGGTTGGCTGAGCCGGTGAGGAGGAAGCGACCGGGTCGGCGGTTGCGGTCGATATCCTGCTTGATGGCAATCAAGAAACTCGGGGTTCGTTGGACCTCATCGATCGTCAGCAACTCGGCCTGGTCGAGCAGGAGGCGTGGATCGCGGGTGGCGGCGTCTCGGGTGTCGAGGTCGTCGAGGGTCAGGTACCGGCGCCCGGCGCCTCCGAGCTCCTGGGCCAAGCGACTTTTCCCGGTCTGCCGGGCACCGCCGAGGACGACGACCGGGACTGACTCGGCGGCTTTCGCCAGGACCGCCGAAAGGATTCTCGGCCGGTACAGTCCGCTATCTTGCCGTCTCATGGGAGATAATATCCCATATTGTGGCAAAAAATACAAGCTAAACAGTAAACCGTTGCGAAATAATGATTTATATGATACAATTTGAAAGTTTCGGCTCGATTGTCTCGGGTTTGGCCATCCCAAAACCCCGTTAAGAGCGGGTTCTTACCGGTTTGAAGCCGAGCGATTCGTTGATCCAGCGGACCAACGGAACCAGGGCCGCAAAATCGCGGGCAACCTTGCCGACCAATTTTGGGGTCAGCAAGTCGGCCGGCGGGAGACTGCGGCTGGCCGTGAAGGACTGAAACCGGAGCCACTTGGCCGCGGGGTGATCGGGGGCAAAGCCCCGCGGAACCCGGGTGAGCATGGCTTCGGACGTGAACGAGCCGAACCGACGCCGGAACGCGGGCGCCTCGACGATCTTGGCAAACGGGCGGGCGTCGTCGGCGAGCCGGTCGCGGAGCTTCCCGAGCGACTGGCGCGAGGGCATCCAGATACCCCCGGCAACGAACGCGGTTTTCCCATCGAGGTGGACGTAGAACCCAGCCCCGCCATCGTCCGCTTCTTGCCCGACCCCTCGGCCGGCGTTCTGATGATAGAACCAGCATCCGGCATTGGTCTTGTAGGGCGATTTGTCCTTGGAGAACCGGATGTCGCGATTGATCCGAAACAGGGATCGTTTGGGGTCGCCCATGATTTCCGGGGCGATCGTGCCAAAGACTGCGTCGAGATCCTCCACCAATGCTCGAAGGGGCTCACGGACCTGAGTTTCGTAGACGGCCCGGTTGGCCTCGAACCATGGTTTGTTATTGTGGCGCTCGAGGCTCCGGAAGAACCGCTGGGCGGCCGGGGAGAACCCGGCGAACATTCCTCGAGTCATCGGCCGGCGTCGTAGAATCTGGCCAAGTCCTTTTTCATCTGGACTAAGGCCGGCTGGTGGAGATAGATCATGTGGCCCGACTCATAGTACCCATAGGTGATGTTCTTCTCGAGCGACGGATCGAGACCCATGTGCTGAAGGGTGTAATCGGTCTCGAAGAACGGGGTGGCGAAATCGTAGTAGCCGCTGGCCGAGAACACCCGGAGATAGGGGTTCTTCGTCATCACCTCGCGAAGGTCTTCGGAGACATCCGCGATTGGGTAGCGCTGCCCTCCGACCCGGTGGCGGTTGTCCCAGTCGGCACCGACCAACGGGTAGTTTGACGTCAGGTAGGTCGAGCCTCCGTCATAGCGCAGTTCCGAACTCACATAGTGATTGAATGCGGCCGTGAATGCCGGCCCAATCGCAACGTCAGACGCGTCATACTCGGGAGACTCACCCGCCGCGTCGTGATCGATGCCGACGAACCGGGCGTCGAGGCGGCCGGCGGTGCGACGGTCGCCCCGCAGCAGCTCCTTCTGGAACCGATCCGGCGTGACCCGAAGTCGGGCCCGGCGGAGAAAGTCCTCGGACAGCCCAGTATAGGCGTGCAGCTTCGCGGCGATCGCGTCGCGCTCAGCGTCGCTCAAGCGGGATCCCTTCGAGAGGGCCTGCTGATACTCGCCGAGGGAGAATTCCTTCACTTGCTCCAGAAAGGCCGGTAAGCTCGCCGGACGGCTCGGGATCTTGTTGTGGTACCAGGCCGTCGCCGCCATGGTGGGGAGATAGAGCTGGTAAGTAATCTCGAGGCTGTTCGGCGGGCTCCCGAAGTCGACGTAGGCGTTGAGCCATGAGGACACGAAGATCAAGCCGTTCATGGCGACCCCGCGACCTTGGAGCGCGTTGGCCAGTCCCGCCGCCCGGGTGGTGCCGTACGACTCACCGAGCAGATACTTGGGCGAGTTCCACCGGTTGTTGAGGGTGGTATAGCGAACGATGAAGTCCCCGAAGCTCTTGATGTCGGGGTCGACCCCGAAGAAGTCCTTGGGCTGTCCCTTGCCGACGATCCGGCTGAAGCCCGTCCCCATGGCGTCGATGAACACCAGATCGGTTCGGTCAATCAGCGAGTGAGGATTGTCGCTCACGGTGTAGGGCGGGGGCGGGGTGAATGATGGCTCGTTGGTCTCGACATGGACGGGGGCAAATGAGCCCAGGTGGAGCCACACGGAGGACGAACCCGGCCCGCCGTTGAAAACGAACGTCACCGGCCGTTTCCGGAGATCGGCGCCGTCCCTGGTGTACGCGACATAGAAGAAGCTACCGATGGCATTGGCCGAGTCGTCCCGAACCAGGAGCTTGCCGGCCCGGGCGGAATAACGAATCGGTTGCCCGTCGATCGTGACGGTACGGGTGGTGACGACGGACGATTCGGCCGGGGCCGGCTTCGGCAGGCTGTCGGCGATCGGGCGGGTCGGTTGCTGCGCGATGAGGGGAGCCGCGGTAGTGGTGGCGAGCAACACGAGCATTCGGCGCACGAGGGGCCTCTTTCTAGGGTCGGGACCAAACGCCAAGGTAGCCTCCGGGGGGCCTGCTTGGTAGCTTGGACCAGGCAACAGTGCGACTGAATCTAGGAGAGACGTGATGAAATCCCCGATCCTGTTGGGCTTCGCGCTTGCCGCCGGCGCGGCCTCCAGTGCGGCCCAAGCGCCGATTCCGCCCAAGGAAGAGCAGATCATGGCAGCCGTGCTCCCGTTGCCGGAGAACTTCCGGGCCAGCGCTCGGGTCCTCGGCTATGATGCCAGCGGCAAATTCGTGGAACTCCGAGCCGGGAGCGGGATGGTCTGCTTGGCTCAGTACCCGAAAGAGAAGGCGTTCCACGTTTCCTGCTACCACGAGTCACTCGAGCCGTTCATGGCACGGGGCCGTGAATTGCGGGCCGGCGGCACACCCGATGGCCAGATCGACTCGGTTCGGTTTGCCGAAGCGAAATCCGGAACGCTCAAGCTGGCGAGCGGGCCGGCCGCTCTGTACCAGCTCTTTGGCGGCACTCTGGATCCAAAGGTTGGCGCCGTCGACGGGGCCCGGCGGCTCTATGTCGTTTACGTCCCCTACGCCACCGGCGCGTCGACCGGCCTCTCGGAGCGCCCCAAGGGAACTGAGCCGTGGATCATGTCCCCCGGAACCCCCAAGGCGCATATCATGTTCGCCCCGGGGATGTAGGCCGGCTTACGGAATGGCGGTACCGGCCCGCGGGTAGCGCTGGAGCACGCCCGGTTCTTTCATCAGCTGCTCGATGGCGCTCGGCTCGGCCGGTACGAACCCGGAAAGATTCTCGATTCCGGTTTCGGTGACGAGGAGCATGTCTTCAAGTCGGATGTAGATCTGTTCTTCGGGCACCCGGAGCGCCGGCTCGATCGTAAAGACCATCCCGGCCCGGAGGGTTTCCACTGCGCCGCCATCGTCGTGGGTCGCCATCCCAACCCAGTGTCCCAACATCCCGCCTGACGCCGCCGCGGCCTGATACTCCGCCACGAACGCCTCCGCTCCCTGGCGATAGACCGGCTTCGAAAACTTCCACGATGCCAATGTCTGCGCCATCGCGGCCGCCGCCTGTTCCTTGATGGCCCGGATCGGAACGTTAGGCTTCATGGCGGTCACGATGGCCTGATAGCAGGCGAGATAGAATCCGTAGAGTTCCCTCTGGCCCGGCGAAAACCGGCCATTGACCGGCCACATCCGGGTCACGTCGCTGTTGTAGTAGCCGACGTTCGGGGCGTAGTCCATCAGGACGAGGTCGCCGTCGGGCATCGTGCGCTGGTTGGCGTGGTAGTGCGGGTACCAGGCGTTGCGCCCGCTTCCGATCAGACTGTAGTAGCTGTCCTCCTTGGCCCCGTTCCGGTGGTAAATGAACTTGGCCACGGCGTCGAGCTCGTCTTCGATGACGCCCGGCTCGGTCGAGCGCATCGCCTCCATCAACGCCAGGCCCGACAGCAGGCTCGAGCGACGAATCAGGGCGATCTCACGGGGACTCTTGATCAGCCGGAGGCCGTCGAGCGTTGGCGTCAGGTCGGCGATTTCGAAGCGGGGGAGCCGGCGCTTGAGCAGCCCGATGAAGTGTCCCTCGCGCGAGTCGCGGCCGTCCCAGGGATCTGAGGCAATGTCGGCGTTGACCCGGAGACCGAGGTCCCGGCTCATCACCGCACCCTCGGCGGGCGCGTGCGGAGTATAGAGGATGCGGCCGGTGCGGTTCACCATCCGGCCGAGGTGTTCGCCGAGCAGTTCCGGGCCGAACACGGCTTGGACACCGGTCAGCTTGACGACTTCCTCGGCATCTTCGGCCGACAGCATTCGGCCCTCGCCCCGATCACGGCCGGCGTTTCGGTGGGGCAGGTACAAGGTGGTGCGCCCGGTGCCGCCATCGATCAACAACAGCAAGTGAGGGACTTCGACGCCGGAGAGGTAGTAGACCTCGTTGCTTTGCCGGAACCGGACGTAGCCCTGCGGCGACGGGGCGCCTTGGATGACGGCGATCGCGTCCGGCCCGATGGCTTTGGCCACGGCCAGGCGCCGGGCCGCGAATTCCTCGGGCGGGAAATCGGTCGTGAACGGGGCGACTCCTTCCTGGGCCGTCGCTTTGGGTGCGAACAAGAGGGTCGCAATCACGGCCGTGAGTATCGGGAAGTGTCGCATTGGTTACCGAGCCCTCGCGTAGGCGATGCCGTCGGGCCAGGCACCGACGGGTAGGCGCCACAGGATCTTCCCGGTTGAGAGGTCGATGCCGGCGGCTTGATTCCGGCCCTGGAGCGTTATGTAGGCAAAGCCGTTTGCCCCGGCGGCGACGCCTTCCGGCGACGCCGACCCCGGGAACTCCGCGGTCGAAAGCACGCTGTCGGCTGGAACGCTGACTCTGAATCGCTCCTTCCGGCTTTGGACGTCGACGATCCGCACTTCGGCCTTGGCTGGGTCGGTGATGATGGCCGTCTCGCCGTCGGGCGTGATCGCGAGCCGGTAGGGCATCCCGAAACCGCGCAGGGTATCGACGGCCCGGCCGGATTCGGTGTCGAGGACCACCACGATGCTGTCGCCGTTGCTTCCGACCCAGACTTGTTTGCCGTCCGGGGTAATCGCGAGACCTTCGACGAACCGGGCCACCGGGGTGACCGGGCCCGTGGTTCGGGCCTTGGGATTGATCGCGGTGACGCTGCCGTCGCCGACGTTGGTGGTGTAGAGCAATTCCGCGTTCGCGGCCAGCGCCAGCATGTGGGATGCCGGCCGTTCCGTCGACACTGTGCCGACCACCCGGCCGGTGGCGAATTCGACGACGAGCACGGCTTTGCTCGCTTCAGAGGTCACGACGAGCAGGGAGTCGCCCGGGAAGAACTTGATGCCGTGAGGGCGTTGATACTCGCCGAGGTCGATGGTCCGGGCCACGGTGGCCGTGGTCAGATCGATCACGGTCAAGGTGTTTCCCGGCTTGCCGCGGACGCCGTAGTTGGTAACGACCGCCCACTGTCCGCTGTGGGAAGCGGCGACCTCGTGCGGGCCCAGCCCGGTCGGCAGGGTGGCGCGTACGGTTCGCGAGGCGAGGTCGATTACAGTCGCGGTGTTGTCGTTCATGTTGGTGACCACGAGAGTGCCTCGCTCCGGGGCGGAGCCCACGGCGAGGCAGGCCAGCAGCAGCCCAAGTGGTGTCATCATGCGATCGATCATTCATCACCTAACGGGTTGTATCGCGAGTTTCGAGTGGCGCATTCCACCGGGTCCACACGGCGATCGCGGCACAGCCGTCGTCGTGTAGTTCAGCCGGCAACGTGGCGGCACCGCGGTAGACTTCGATCATCTCGATGTCGCCGGGCGAGATCCGGTTGAGCTGAAGGATGACATCGGCTGGGCTGTCTGAGGCACTGGTCTGCCTCACCCCGTCAATCCATACCGTGACCTTGGAGCCCGGGCCGCTGCAGCGAGCGATTCTGATATTGCTGGCCGCTTCGACGCCGGGTGGGCCGATAGAGACGTGGACGCCCGGAATACCCTGAAGGTACTCCAGCGTTTGGATGGCCGGCTTGCGATCGAGTTGCTGGCGACTCAAGTAGGTACCCAGCCCGACTCGTTGGCGCCGGAAGAAGCCATCGTACTTAGTGGTTGCCGCGTAGCGCACCGGCTTCCATGGCGTTGCCTCGACCTCAAGGTCGGGAAGGGATTGGGCTGTCTCGGCCAGGAGCACGGTCACCGTGTCGGTCAGGCCCCATCCCTTGGGGAAAGTGAATCCTGCCGGTTTGAACCCGATCCGCCGGAAGCCGATCGTCCGGGCGCCTTCGGGGAGCCGGACGGAAAACCAGCCATCCAGATCCGTGGTGCCTAGGACTCGGCGCTCGGCGTCAAGTACCTCAGCGCCGGAGAGCTTGCGGCCCTTATCGTCGCGGACCCGCCCGGCCACCACGCGAAGCGTGTCTTGGGCCCGAAGGGCGGGAGCGATCGAACCCGCGATCGCGAGCACCAACCCGAAGCGCAGCGGCAATCCAACGCTATCGATCATCCAGCTTTCGGCCAGCATTGAGGTTGTCGAAATTGAGAATGGTATTGAAGACCAAAAAGTAGCTTCCGATGGTCCCACCTCGATAAATCGGATTGAACGAGAATAGCACCACATGACCCCGATCGAGGGGAGCGTCGACCACGATCGGCCGCTGGGCGATATCGCCACCGCCGCCGAGAAGGCCTGAGACGAGAAGATCCTTCTGTTCGGTGAACCGAAGGGCCACTCGGGGCCGCTGTGCCGGGGGGATGACCGTGGTTGGGTTCCGGAGTTGGTCGCCGGTCAGCGGCGTCATCTGCCACGGTTCGACCTTCGGCGGTGGTGGCGCCTCGAACTTGGGGTCGAGGGCGGGCCGGCCCTGGACAATATCGGCTTCGTCGGCCTGGCCCCGGCCGGTGGCGCGAGTAGCTCCGCCATCACCGAACCGCCGGAACCCGCGCCCGCCCAGTTGGTTGCCGACGCTGAACGTGGAGCCATCCTCGCTGATGACCGAAAGGCTGTCGATGATGCCGTAGACGATTGGGCTCTCTTGGTCGACGATCCGGCTCCGGAGCAGGGTCCCGACTACTCGGCCGGTCGTGTTGTTGGCCGACACACCGTTCGCAAGTCCGAACTGCACCGCAAACTCCGCGGTATTCGCGGCCCCGATCAGCACCCCGCCTTGCCTAACGAACTTGTCCAAATTGGCGAGCCCCTGCCAGCCGAGCCCGGGGCGGATGTCGTCGGTCTGAGCCCAGGTCCCGATGTTCGGGGTTTCCGGGGTGTTTTTCCAAGGCATCGGATTCCGCCACATCGGCAACCCGGTCACGATCGACTGGACGCTGCCGCCGGCCGGAGGAAAGAGGATCACGTCCCACCGGGAGCTCAAGTCGGCCGTCGCGGCCACGTCCTGGGTGCTGATGTAGTCGTACGGCAGCGACAGAAAGTCGAACGCTTGCCTCCACCAGCCCTCGACCTGGGTGCCGAGCCAGGTGTGCATGATCGCGACCCGGGCCGCTCGGAGCGGGTGGGTCTTGACCGTCGGCGCCTCGGCCAAGGCAGTGACCGCGACGCCGAGGTCCTTGGCGGCGCGGTCCAGGTCGGCGGCCGCAACGCCGCGGATTAGAAACGAGCCCCGGTTGAACTTCTTCCCGGCGGCCTCGAACGGCGCTTCGGCGGCTTGAAAGTCAGCCTGTTTCAGCCGATAGCGGAGGGTGGCGAGGGCGTTGTCGCCGTTGTGATTGACCGCGAAGACGGTGCCCGTGCCGGTAACCCCGCCCGGCGATTTGATCTCGCCTGTGACCCGGGTCATCGGGACGTCGAGCACCTTGGCGTCGGTGACCCGGACCGATTGGACGGCGTAACCCTCGGGAAAGGTCCAGCCGGTGTCGTCGTACGGATTCTTCTGCGGATCGTCCGGGCTCCAGTACTGGTAGTCGAGCAACGCGTCGGCAATCCGCGAGTAGGGCTGGTCCATTCGAATCACGTAGCTCCCGGCCGGGAAGGACCGGGTCTTGGCTGCGGTGGTGTCGCCCTTTTTCCCGGCGACCGCGACGGTGAATGCCTCAGTGGCCCGGGAGATTTCGACGTGCTGCTTCTGGAGGACCCGGAGTAGGTCGGCTTGGGCGCCGAGCCGCGGGTCGGCGCTCGAGAGGACATAGGCGCCAGGCCCTTCGGTCTTCGCCTTGAGCACCGACCGCTTGCTCTTCTCGTAGAAATTCCGGAGGATCAGCTGGCGGTTGTCGGCGATGTAGCTCAGGGAGACCAGGACGCCGGTCTGTTCATAGTTGTTGTTGTTCCGGAGCGACCATTTCACCTTGGGCAGCGGCGGGTTCTGGCGGAACCAGGTCCGGGAGGTTTCGGTGGGGCCGAGGGTGCGTTCCAGGGTTTCGGCGCTGCCGCCGTTGCCGAAGGTTTCGTAGAGCCGGCTGATCCCGTTGTGGGTGGCCGCCATGAACATCAAGTACCCGGGCGACCAGGTATCGAAGTTGCCGAAGGCGAAAACCCCGGGCATGCCCATCCGGGTCATTTCCTGGACGTTGTTCCAGCCGATCATCTGCCATTCGTTGGTCAGGAGCGGGTCGATCCAGGCGTTGAAGGGTCCGTCGCCGATGGTGTTGTCGTAGAGGTACGGCACCGATTCGTGGAGGTCGTGAATCAGCTGGGCTTTCCAGTCGACGAAGGTGTTGAGCACGTTCTGGGAAAGCTTGAGGGTCATTCCCATGGCGTCACGATTGTTGTCGTGGGCGACGTAGTGGCCCCAGTAGAGTAGGCTCGGCCAGGTCGATTCCGGATGGGCCATGTGCCACTTGAACAGATCGACTTGGCGGTCGCGCCCGTCGACTTCGACGATCGGGGTGATCAGGGTCACCATGTGGTCGCGGATGTTCTTGATGTACGGGCTCTCGTCGACGGCCAGCCGGTAGGCCAGTTCCATCAGCGCGGTCGGCGCGCCCGCCTCCGGTGAATGGATGGTGCCGGTGATGTAGTAGATCGGCGCCGCTTCATCGGCGATGCGGGCCGCAACCGCATCGTTGAGTCCGATGGTGCGGGGGTCAGCTAGTTGGGCCAGCTTGGCTTTGTTGGCGTCGAGATTCTAGAGCAGCGCTTCGGAGGCCACGGCCACGGCGATCATTTCGCGGCCTTCCTCGGAGGTGCCGATGGTATAGACCCGGACCCGCGGACTCGTCTTGGCGAGCAGCCGCATGTACTGGTACACCTCGGCGGAGTACGGGAGCTTGTTCGGAGCTCCAGCAATGTCGCCGAGGACGGCAGTGGGGGTCGGGACGGTCTTGGAGGCCGGGAGGTAATCGATCAGGGGCGACAAGAAGAACGGTTCAGTGGTGTATTCCTTGATCTTCTTGGTGTAGGCCTCGTCGATTGGCTGGGCTGGATTCCGCCCGGGTCTAGTAGCTGAGGGTGGCGGCGCCTGGGCAATGAGTTGCGCGGTGGTCGTCAGGAGAGCAACGAGGCCAATCATTCGACCAAATCGGCGCGGACGTACGGGCATGGACAATCTCGGAGGCTAGGGGATGGTGCGACAGTTCCCAAGTTATCCTGTGGTGGCGGACCGCACCACCTTGCTCCATTTTGTATCGATGACCATACGCATCGCGCTGACCCTTGGTGTGCTCGCGGCGGTATCGACCGCCGCTGTGGCCCAACGTCCCCTTCCGACCCCGGAGTCGGTCCTCGGTTTCAAGCCGGGCGACGATTTCAAGCTGGCCACCTACGACGAGTCGCTGGCCTACTTCAAGAAGCTCGACGAGGCCTCCGATCGGCTGACCCTGATCGAGGTCGGGAAGACATCGGAGGGTAGGCCCTGGTACTTGGCCCTGGTGTCGGCTCCGGAAAACCTTCGCGACTTGGAAAAGTACCGGACCATCGCGAGCCGGTTGGCCCACCCGACCGGCTTGAGCGACGCCGAGGCCCGGCAGTTGGCCCGGACCGGGAAGGCGTTCGTGGATTTGAGCGGTGGTCTCCATGCGTCCGAGGTCGCGGGGGCCCAGCACACGATCAAGCTCGCGTACGACTTGCTCAGTTCGGCTGACGAACCCAAGACCAAGGCGATTCTCGACGACGTGATCTTGTTCTTGTGGCCGTCACTTAACCCCGATGGCCAGAACATCGTGGTCAACTGGTATCGGGAAAACGTGGGGACGCCCTACGAAGTGTCGCCGCTCCATGAGTTGTATCAGAAGTACATCGGGCATGACAACAATCGCGATGCCTACATGCTGAACGTGCCGGAGTCGCGGGTCATTGCCCGGACCTGGCGCCGGTTCGAGCCGCAAGTCATCTACGTGCATCACCAGACGGCACCGTTTCCGACTCGGATCTGGCTGCCCCCGTTTGCCGAGCCGATTGCGCCGCGAGTGGCGGGCATCATGTCGCGCGAGGTCAACTCCATGGGCATGCTGATTGCTCAGGGGCTCGACGCGAAGGGCCAGGTTGGGGCCACCCACATGGGGACCGGGTTCGATGCCTGGTATCCCGGTTACATCGACTATATGCCGATGCTCCAGAATATCGCGGCATTCTGGACTGAGACGGCACTATACGAGTACGCCACGCCGCACTTCTACACCCTCGATGATTTTCCGGCCGAGACCCGGGATTTGCGGGCCGGGGCGCTCTATGCCAGTCCGTGGAAGGGGGGCTGGTGGCGGTTGGCCGACGCGGTGGGTTATATGGAGACCGCGTCGATTGCGGTGCTCGACTACGCCGCCAAGTATCGAGAGGACCTACTCTACAATCGGTATCAAGC
Organism: Gemmatimonadota bacterium; assembly: GCA_043769075.1. Classification (GTDB taxonomy): domain Bacteria; phylum Gemmatimonadota; class Gemmatimonadetes; order Gemmatimonadales; family GWC2-71-9; genus SHZU01. The sequence goes on from JAYVJS010000063.1 coordinate 19,520, forward strand.
GGGCCGCGACGCAATCCGTCGATATGAGAAGGAACCGCCCTACGGCTACTTGATTCCGCAGGCCCAGCGTGACCCGATGGCGGCGGCCGAACTGTTGCGGAGGCTCGCGTTCAACGGGATTCGGGTGTCGGAGCTCACCAGAGATGCGGTCCAAGAGGGCGCGACCTATCCTCGTGGCACCTGGGTCATTCCGATGAATCAGGAATTTGCCGAGCTAGCGCGCCAAGTGCTGGAGGTCCAAGTGTATCCCGATCTCCGGGAATCGCCGGACGGTCCGCCGGAGCAGCCATACGACGCGGCCGGCTGGACGTTGCCGTATCAGATGGATGTCCGGGTCATTGCCGCCCAGCAGCCGCTGTCGGACGGCGTTCGGAGTGCCTTGGCTCCATTGCAGGCCGCCGGCGATCCGACCCGCGCCGACGCCCCGCTCGAGTCCGATCCGGTGGCCGCCGCGATTCTCCCGCCTCCCGGCAAGATCACCGGCGCCGGTCCTCGGCTCCTGGTCGATCCGGCCGAGAACAACGCCTTCCGGCTTCTCAACAAGGCGTTAGGCGCCGGTGGCACCGTCCGGTTCGATGCCGGGCGCTACTCGGTCGAGGGTGTGGCCGATGCCCAGCTCTTCCGGTGGGTCGACGAGCTCAGGGTTCGCGGCGTCCGGGGCGGCGGCGCCGGCGGGGTGGTACTCAAGCCGAGAATCGCGGAGTACCAGAGCTGGCGCGGTAACATGGATGAAGGGTGGTCTCGCTGGCTGCTCGACCAGTACGGGTTTTCGTACCATACGATTACCAACACCGACTTCCAGGCCGGCGAACTTCGGGCCCGGTTCGATGTGATCTTGATGGCGTCCGACCGGACCCAGGGAATCATGGGCGGCTATCCGAAAGGCGAAGTGCCGCCCCGCTACGAGGGCGGGATCGGGCCCGAGGGGGTGCGGTCGTTGGACGCGTTCGTCCGGAGCGGGGGCACCTTGGTGTGCCTCAATCGGTGCAGCGATTTTGCGATCGAGCAGTTGCACTTGCCGGTCAAGAATGTGGTGGCTGAGCTCAAGCGGAAGGATTTCTTTGCCAGCGGCTCGATTCTCGAGGTGATCACCGATCCAACCCACCCGGTCATGGCGGGGATGCCGGACCGGGCCCGGGTCTTTTTTGACGGCAGTCCGGCGTTTCAGACCTTGGATGGCTTTCAGGGGGCGGCGCTGGCGAAGTATGCGATGCAGGGATCGCCGCTGGCTTCGGGGTACTTGTTAGGCGAGAAGTACCTCCAAGGGACGGCGGCCGCACTCGACGTCACGTTGGGGCAGGGGCACGTGATCCTGATCGGGTTTAGGCCTCAGTGGCGGGGTCAACCGTTTGGGACCTTCCGGGTGGTGTTCAACTCGGTGCTGTTCGGCGGCGAGCACTCGGCGGCGAAGTCGTTTGGCGCGGCGGGCTTCTGGACGATTCCGGTGGTGGACAAGCCCAAGCCCTAGGCGGGGCCGGCCCTACTGACTGATCGCTCGCTAACCTCTGGTCGGAGAATTCCGTGCGCCATTATCAATCGTTCCGCCTGTCGATTATTGCGATCATGATGCTCGTTGTCACCGCTTGTCGCGGCGATGGTGACCAGAGAGAGCCGACGCCTCCCACCAGTCCGGTGAAGCCGACGATCGCCGTCTCGCTGACCGGGGCGACGGGATACCTGGACGCAGACGCGGCGGCACCACCGCCCCAGTTCAGCTACGGCTACAGTGGCTATACCTCGGTGTCCCGATTGGGGGGTACCCAGGCCGAGGGGGAACAGTTCGGATGGGGCACCTGGCTGATGCCTAACAATATGGATTTCTCGCAAGCCCTCTGTCCGGTCGGAACGTACGCGCGCGACCATTGGCCCGAACGGGGCCCGACCTACCGCGACGTGTATCAAACGATCGAAGGCGGCGCGGGCCAGTGGGCTTCCACCGCCTTTCCTTCACCGGCCCCGAAGTTCCGCGTCAACTCGACGCCGGACTGCTATAGCACTGAAATTGCGTCCACTGGATGGAGTTTCTATCTGGATACTCTACCAGCGAACAAGCTGGGTCTCGCCCAACTCAGCAATCGCCTGTTGGTGCCACCCGACGGCCTCACGGTCGTGAGCGAATCGCTCCAGGCGCTGCTGGGCTTCGGCTGGATCGCGCTCCCGCTCGTGCCGGCGGCGGCGTCGCCGCTTGCGGTACCGACCGGCGACCAGAACCTCACCCTTTTCCTCAACGCGACGAACTTCCGTGGTCCGGTCGCTTTCTTTGTTCCGGAAACTTGGAGCGCAGTGCACGCGGTCGACCGAAGCGCCGTCGGCCGCGGCTTGGACGCCCGGCCCCTCCTGTTCGGCGCGCTGGCGCTGGAGGTGGGAAACCTTCCGATGATGACGGTCACCGCCGCGAACGGGGTCCGCTATCGGCGGGTACCACAGGTCGCCTTTGGCACTGCCTCCAACGTCAGGCAATGTTTCTGCAAGATGTCCGCAACTACGCCAAGTCCGCGATTTGGAACGCCATCAACACCTGGGTGCAGAACGGCACGCCGACGGCTTCGATGGATCCATCGGGCTCGCGACCGACCGCTTTGTCGAATCCGGCGTCCTCGCTCCACTTCGGCGGTACCCCCATCGTCGCTGATGCCATCATGCGCCCAGGCATCCTGCAGACCGGCGGTGGTGGAGTCGGCATCGGCATCACCGGGGTCGTCCTCAATGGTGAGGGGCAGGCCACCCTGCCGGAGTACTTCCGCGAGTCGAACGGTAGCTGGCTCGCCATCCCATCGACGGAGGTGCCGGCGGAGACGGGACTGACCGGGGCCACATTCACGCCGCAACCACGCAAGCCGATCGCGACACTCGACGGAACGGCGTGGCGTTCGGCCGCCTGGGCATCGCCCCTGCTGACCGCCACGCTGAATGATGGTTCGGTGGTCGAGTACGTCTGGTACCGCTTCGTCGACCAGCCGGCGATTGCCCGGTTGGGTCTCGACAGCCTCGTGCGGCAAAAGTTGCAGGCCTTTGCCACGTCGCTGCATCAGAACTCCGGCCTGAGGGGCGTGACGATCGCCGACCCGACAGCCGGACGGCTCGCCACCCTTGATCCGGCCTTGGTGGTGACTCCTCCCGCCGGACTCAGCAGCGGATATGTGCCGGTGGTGATCCGGCAGCGGTAGCGAAGGGTGCGAATCTTAGCCCCAAGCGCTGGCGGGGCCCGGCCTTACTGACCGACCGGTCGCTGGTGCCCGATCGGGCTTGGTACCTTACCCACGGTCAGCAACTCTGAGCGTCGATAAAGTCATTTTCGGAGCCGGGTTGCATCGCCGAGGGGGGCTGCATAACGGACGCCGAGGCCGCGCTAGAGGGCAGGCCTGCCGGCAAATCGGCGGTGGCCCGGGCGTCGGCCAGCGAGTGCGTCTGTTAGGTGGGTCGAGGCGGTTGCTAGGGCAAGCGGTTCGGTGGGGAGCGGGCCAGGGGTAGCGGCATCGAGGGCGAAGGCGGGTGCAGGGCGCCCAACCGCGGCTGCATGCCACCGAGCCGGGGGGGTGAGGGAGGCCCGGCGATCGCCGCCGCCCCGGTGGGACTGGACGATGGACCGTTACGCCCGCTCACGAAGTGCCCGTCAGCCAACCCGGGTCCAAATCAACAAGACCCCACACCCGGAGGCAGGACCGTTGTATTCCACCGGCACTTCCGCCGGAGAGCGGTACACCTCGACGGCTTCGAGATCCAACGGATTGAACTTGGTGATGTCGGGGGGTTGAGCCATCCGGCCCATGTCAGGCGACCAATACAAAGCGCCGTCCAGGTACACGGCCATGAAACATGGTAGGAGCGTAGTTCCGTCGCGGCAGAGCACCCTAACTGGGGGCGGTGTGCGCAATGCTCCGGCTGCAGCGTAGCCCTCACCGAAACACCGCGGCTCGACGCGCATCTTGGCGAATCGCCTGAGTTTGCCATCGAGCCCACCCGACAGCGGGTCGTGCAGCTCGATTCGATTTAAGAAGCGGCCGAACCCGTCGCGACGCCTTCGCTCGACGTCCACCATTTTTCCCGCAAGGAAATCGGGCCCCTTGCCCGCCACCACGATCGAATCCAGAACCTGCGGGGCCGGCGTTAGGATGACCGTAGTGTCGTACCCGCGCCGGTCGGGCCCGATCGCGAACTGAAGCTGGCGGGGGAGATAGCCGAGGGCGCGAAGCCGAACGGAGTGCTTTCCAATCCGGAGACCCTGCAGGCGGATCCGCCCCGATTGATCGCTACTGACGACGGTATCCGCGTCGGCCAAGGCAAGGAGCGCTCCGGCGATCGGCCGCGCGCCAATTCCGAGGACGGTCAAAGCCAACTCTCCGGAGATCGTGGTTGCAAGGCGCGTCTCGGCGACCGGTTCCCCGAAGATCGTCGCGAGGCTGGTCACCGGCCGAGCCGAGCCTCCGTAGTCAACAAACCCACGACCGTGTCACGGTCTGCCCTGCGGAACCGCCCAGTGCCAATCATCGCAACGCGGTCAGGGGTCCGGATGTACCATTCGTTAATGATCCAGACGCCGCTTGGTAGGCGCTCGAATTCCAAACGGCCTCCGGTGCCCGGTACCTGTAGCTCCCTGGGTAGCCCGGTGTACTCGAACTCGACGCGCCTTAGCTCGAGGGTTAGGCTGTCAACCCAAAGGCTTCCCCGAACATCGGGCTTGTCTCCCTCATCGACGGGCCGGAAAGCAAGACCGACTCGCCCGGAGTCGATCTTCGAGCGTTTCGTCAGATCGAAACAGTGGCTGCTCAGGAACTCCTCAAAGAGCAGGGTCGCCGCGTCCGGGCCGCTATACCGCCAGCCTCCACCCGCCCCCGGCCGAACGTACCCCTCTCGCCCAAGGGTAGCCGGCGACTCGCTGACAAAAGGTGCGGACCATGTCCGGTACTCCTCCTCCGTGCTATCCGACCTCAAGGCCCCCGATGACGTGCGGAACCGGTGAAAGCGACGCACGGCTAGCTCCGTCGAACGGGATGCGGTGGCGATCTGGCCTGTCAGCAAGGCACCCCGGATTTCGTTCCACAGGGCTGCGGCATTGACACCCTCCGCCCTTCGTTCGCATTTCGTCGAGCCCTCGACGAGCAACTCCGGCAGCGTCACCCTCTCAATCGGCATTTCAAGACGAAGGAATAGAGTATCGGTCACCACGAATCGGTTGGTGGCGGTCCCCAGGTGCCCGATCCGATCGGCCCGCAGGGTAAACGACCCGCGATGTGGGGCGCGAAGAACAGTGCGGCCCGACCCGTCCGTCAGCGCCTGCACAACGACCCGGCCCGCACTGTCTACGAGGCGAACGATCGACCCAACCACAGGCTGCCCGCTGCCCGCCTCCACCGTTTGGACCATCACCGTCTGCGCATGAGCGCCGGCGACCGGCAAGCCTAGGAGCACCCAGACCGCCGTTTCTGCCGCCATTCGCTGGAGGCGCAACAAGCTCGAGGACACCCCCCGAATCGCGATTCCAGTCATTCGGCGTCCCCAACCCAGTTGAGAAA
>JAYVJS010000064.1:0-8988 GCA_043769075.1 Gemmatimonadota bacterium
GCCTCGGCGGCGCCGAAGTTGTGGTGACCTACTCACCGCCGGTCGCCATCCTTCGAGTCCGAGTGATGGAACCCCCGGCCGGAGCCGATCGGCAGGGCGGGCTCTTCCGGCAATTGCTTGAATTCAATGCTCGGGATCTGATCCATGGGTCGTACGGGATTGAGGGCAATCAAGTCGTGCTCACCGATGCCCTCGAACTCGAGAATCTCGATTTTTCCGAGTTTGAGGCTAGTTTCGATTCGCTGACGTTGGCGCTATCATCGCACCTGAGCGCCTTGGCGCCGTACCGGGAAAGGTAAGACGCAATGGGAATGTTCGAACGCTTCTCCACCATGTTGAAGTCGAACATCAACGACCTCATTTCTCGGGCCGAAAACCCTGAAAAAATGTTGAACCAGTTGATTCTCGACATGAAGTCGAATCTGGCCAAGGCCAAGCAGGAGGCAGCCGGGGCCATTGCCGACGAAAAGAAGCTCGGGGCCGACGCCGAAGCGCTCAAGAAGCAGTCGGAGGACTGGGAGCGACGGGCCATGCTGGCGGTCCAAGAAGGCCGCGACGACCTCGCCAAGCAGGCGTTGCTCCGCTACAACGAAGCGCTTCAGGGCTCGCTCCAACTCCACGAGACGTGGGTCAAGCACAAGGCTGAGACCGAGAATCTCAAGGTCCAACTCCGCCAGCTCAACGACAAGATCGAAGAAGCGAAGCGGAAGAAGAACATCCTCGTGGCCCGTGCCAAGCGAGCCGAGGCGCAGCAGCGGATTCAAGAAACGATGTCCGGGATGTCGGACAAGAGCGCCTTCGAGTCCTTCGACCGGATGGCCGAGAAGATCGAGGCCATCGAACGAAAGGCCCTGGCCTCGGCCGAACTCCAGCAGGAGTTCCAAAGCGACGACCTGGCCGCCCAATTCAAGCAACTGGAGTACAAAGGCTCAGCCGACCAGCAACTCCTCGATCTCAAGTCCAAAATGGGGATGTTGGGCAAGGGCTCGGGCGACACCAAGCAGCTGGGTAAGGGCGAAACCACCGTCCACGACGCCGAAGTCATCGACGACGATTTGAAGTAACGGCCACCAAGGGGCGGTCCGCGACGGCGGGCCGCTCCGAACCTGCCCCCTTGACCCATCAAGTCCCCGGATACAATTTTGTATACTATTCACGGCCTTTTCGGCTCACCAATAGACAGGCTTTAGGATTCTATGGCTGACCCCCGCTTCCTCGTTCTCGCTGATGGCGCCTTCCATCCGCTCGAGTCCAAAACCGCGAACTCGGTAATTCGCTACCACCCCAACCGCGTCGTGGCGGTCCTGGATCGGGTCGCCGCCGGCAAAACCGTTCAGGATGTCCTCGGGTTCGGCGGGACGATACCAGTGGTCGGGTCCATTGAGGCCGGGCTTGCCTTGAAGCCGACGGCGATCATGATCGGCATTGCCCCAGCCGGCGGGAAACTGCCTGATGAGTGGCGTGAATGGTTGGCCAAGGGGCTAGCCGCCGGTTGCGACATCATCAGCGGCCTCCACACGTTTATTTCAGACGACGTTGAGCTGGCGGCCCTCGCGGCCAAGCATAAGCGGACCATCACCGACGCGCGGAAGGCGCCGAAGAACCTCCCGATCGCCGCCGGGCTGGCCCGTCTGGTCGATCCCTTCGTCGTCTTAACGGTGGGAACCGACTGCAACGTCGGCAAGATGACCGCCCAGCTGCAGCTGATCACCGGTCTCAAAGCACGGGGGTTGCGCACCAACTTTGTCGCGACCGGCCAAACTGGAATCTTCATCGAGGGCTGGGGTACGGCGGTTGACGCGGTGATCGCCGACTTCATCGCGGGCGCCGCCGAAGAACTCGTCCTGAGGGGAGCGAAAGACGCCGACATCGTCCTGGTCGAGGGCCAGGGCAGCATCAACCACCCTGGCTACTCCGGCGTGACCCTCGGCCTTCTCCACGGCAGCTGCCCGGACGCACTGATCCTGTGTCACCAAGCGACCCGTGAGCACATCGGTGAGTATCGGACCGCTCCGTGGCTCAAGATTCCGCCGCTGTCGCGCTACGTCGAGATGTACGAAATGCTCGGCTCCGCGGTGCATCCGACCAAGGTGATCGGCATCTGCCTCAACACCTATGATCTCTCCGAGAACGACGCTCGGGCCGCGTGTCGGGCCGCCACGGACGAGACCGGTTTGCCGTGTACCGATCCCGTCCGGTTCGAACCCCTGCCGCTGCTGAACGCCATCGTCCGAGAGCGCGACAATTACCTCGACCGCCGTCAGCCGGTCCGCTAAGAGGCCTCTTTCCCCGGGGCCTTGGGGGCGGCGGGAGCGGGGGTCGCTCTCGCCGCCTCATCTCGGAGCATTCGGAGCGCCGGCGTATCGAGGTCATCGAACTGGCCTTGCCGGGTGGCCCAGACGAACCCGATCACGCTCATCAGCACGATCCCCAAAGCCACCGGCACCAAAACGAAGAGAACCGTCATGCCGGGGTCCCAAAGCTTCGGCTACGCCATGCCAACACGGTCACGGTCAACGAGCTGACCGGCATCATGATGGCGGCGATTAGCGGGTTGATCGTCCCGGTCATGGCGAGACCGGCCCCGATCAGGTTGTAACCGATCGAGACCGCGATATTGCGCCGGATCACCCGGAGGGTTCGGTCGGCGCCCTCAACGAGGTCAACCAGCGGGGCCAGACCCGGCCGGACCAAGAATACGTCGGCCGCCGCCAAGCAGGCCTCGGCCCCGCCGCGGACCCCGATGCCGACACTGGCCCGGCCGATCGCGAGGGCATCGTTGACTCCGTCGCCCACCATCACGACGGGGCCGGCCGCGAGACGCCGTTCGACCTCCGCCAGCTTCGCCTCCGGGGTCGCCCCGCCTTGGGCGTCGGCGGCCGGGACGCCTAACGTTGCCGCGGCCTCCGCCACGACCCCCGCGGCATCACCCGAGAGAATTCCGATCCGCCAGCCGAGGCGGCGCAACGCCGCCACGGCCGCGGCACTATCCGGCCGTATCGGGTCGCCGAACCCTGCCGCGGCGCGCACGATGCCCTGAGAGGCAACCAGCACCGGGGTGAGATGGCCGGGCACCGAGCCGGCAAGCTGGTCGGGGTCGAGCGCCTGGGAGAGCACGAAGGCCGGAGCGCCGACCGCCACGTCCCGGCCCGTAACCCGGCCGGTGATGCCGCCGCCAAGGGTCTGGCGCACGTCGGACACCTCGACCGGCCGGGTATCGGGCCAGGCCCGTGCAAAGGCCCGGGCGAGGGGGTGGTTGGAATGTTGCTCCAAGGCCAGCACCGCCCCATGGAGGGCGGCGTCGCCATGCCAAAACGCGAGTTGCGACCGGCCCTCTGTGAGCGTTCCGGTCTTGTCGAGCAGAATCGTCGCGGGTTGGGCCAGCACCTCGAGGGCGTCGCCGCCCCGAATCAACATCCCGGCCTTGGCGGCCCGCCCGATTGCCACTGTCATAGTCAGCGGGGTCGCGAGTGCGAGGGCGCAGGGACAGGTCACGATCAGCAGGGCAATCGCGTTGTCGACCGCAACCGACGGATCGATCCGGAGCCAGATCAGGTAGGTGGCCGCCGACAGAACGAGGACCGCGGCGACGAACCAGCCCGCCAGCCGGGCGGTGGTGTGAACCACCGGAGCCCGGCGATGCATGGCGGCTTCGAGTTCTTGGAGAATCCGGCCGAGTCGAGTGGTCTCGCCGGCTTCGGTGACCCGGACTCTCAGGGCGGCCGATGTGTTCGTGGTACCGGCGTAGACCTTGGAGCCCGGCCCGACAGCCACCGGGGCCGACTCACCCGTCAAGAGGGCCAGGTCGACGCCGGAGGTCCCGTCGATCACGACGCCGTCGGTTGGGAATTGGTCGCCGGCCCTGACCAGCACGACGGAATCGGGCACCAACGACTCGGCTGGAACCTCTTCGATCGACGGGCCGACCACCAGGCGGGCGGTCGATGGCGTTAACCCATGGAGCAGCTCGGCTGAGTCCGCGGCGGCTCGCTGGGCCCGTTGCTGAAGGAAGCGGCCGACCAAGAGCAAGAAGATCAGCGTGACGACCCCGTCGAAATAGATCGGCCCGGTGTCGGTCACCGTGTTGACGGCGCCTCGGATGAAGCCGGCGCCTAACGCGATGGCGATCGGCACATCCATGTGAAGCCGCCGGGCCCGGAGCGCGCCCCAGGCGCTGGTGAAGAATTCGCGGCCCGGCCCCAGGATCGCGGGCACGGTCAGCCCGAGACTGATCCAGCGGAAGTAGTGAACGTAGGCCGGTTCCATGGCGCCAAACCAGCCGGCGTACAGCGCCAGCGCCACCGTCATCACGTTGATCGCAATCGCCCCGGCGATCCCGATCCGAACCAACATCCTGCGGTCGTCGACCCGGCGGCGCTGATCGGCTCGCCCTCCCCGAAAGGGCTGGGAGGGATACCCCAGCGTCTCGAGGGCCCTGGCAATGGCCGCCAACGAGGTGTGGGCCGGGTTCCACTGAATCCGGGCGAGCGAACGAGGGACATTCAGTTCCGCTCGGACCGCCCCTCCAACCAGCAACGGCACTTGTTCGACCAGCCAGACACAGGACGCGCAGTGCACGCCTTGGAGATAGAGCTCCGTTTCCAGCATTCCGCCGCCGGCGTCGCGAACGTAGAGCCGCGAAAAGGTCGGGTGGTCGAACTCGTCGTAGCGCCGGCCTGAGGGCCGAACCGGAGCTCGTCGCCGATCGTCCGAGGCGTAATACGCGGAAAGGCCCGCGGCGTTGATCAGTTCCCAAGCCGTTCGGCATCCGGAGCAACAAAACTGCGGCTCCGTTCCGGGTCGAACGTCGCCGGGAAGGACGGGGAGGCCGCAGTGGACGCAGTCCACCGTGGCGCTGATCGGCTCAGCGACCGAGGTGGCCATGGCCTGGCGAAACCGGGTTGGGTGAATGACTGATCGGCCGGACAACGGTCAAGACTCCTAACACGATGAGAGCGGTGGCGGAAATCAGCGGGAGCCGCCGCCGGAGCGGGCCGCTGGCCTTCCGGACCAACCCGCCCGCCGCGGCCAGCAACGGGACGGTGCCAACCCAGAAAACGCCCATGGTGATCGCCCCCAGGGCCGGCGTGCCCGCGCCGCCCGCCGTCGCCACGAAGGCAAGCAACCAGCCGCATGGCAACACCGCGGTGATCATTCCGAGAGACCAGGCTCGCCGGCGGGGTGGGATATGACCGAGCCGGGCGGCCAGGGCGACGGCCCATCGATGAACCGCTGCTGCTCCGCCAAGCCGTACGCCGAGGCTGGCCAGGATCCCCGTCAGTCCGGCTGCCACCAACAGCACTCCGGCGAGTTGAGTGGCGGCGCTCGCCACCCCGACCAGGAGGCCGGCATGGTTCAGTCCTTGGCCCAGGGCACCGGCCACGGCGCCTAACGCGACGTACCCCGTCAATCGCCCAAGATGGTAAAGGGTTTGTGGGCCGGTGCCCCGGCCGGCCCCGGCCGCAATCAGCCCACACATGGCGGCGCAATGCGGACTGCCGACCACGCTCGCGATCAGCACCGGCCAGAGCGTCATCCGACGATGGTCCATGCCCCGCCGGGCGCGCCGCGGAGGACAGCGGTAAACCGCTTCCCATGCCGGATGATGCGAACCCGGATCTCGTGGAGCCCGCCATGTTTCAAGGCCACTCTCGCGCCGTATCGGCGATCGGGACCCGCCGAGAGGGTAGCAGCGAAATCGCCGTCTACGAACGCGACCGCGAATCCTTCGACCGAGACCGCGGCGTCCGGCATCGGGTTGCCAGCCCGGTCAAGAAGCTCGACCGACAAGGCGCCGGTCGTGTCGAGTGTTGCCCCGACCTGCCACCCCAATTCACGATTCTCCGCCGACTGCGCCATCGTCGAGTCCCACGCGACGGCCTTCCGGTAGTAGTTTCGCTCGATCGGCGTTCCGCCATTCCGCGTTGCTTGGTACAAAAGCCATCCATTGGCCGCCACCGTCAGCGCGAGGACGCCGCCCAATCCGATTGGCCACCACGACCCCTTAGCCATCATTTGGCACCCTCGGCTTCACCGTCGTGGCCCTCGGGGCCGATCAGGGTGTATGGCACGGTTTCCGAGTAGCTCTGACCGTCGCTCACGTTGATGGAGATCGAGTACTCCCCGTCGTGAAACAAACGCCTCGGCCCGACGATGAAGATGCTCGTCGAGCGTCTCTCGCCCGGCGCGATCCGCATTGGATTCTCCGGGCTGATCAACTCCGCTCCGTCACCCCCGACGAGTGCGATTCGGTACTCGCGGGACTCCCGGGCCCGGTTGGTCATCCGGACCCGAACCTGGTTCACGATGCGCCCATCGGCCTCGATTGAGTAGGGCGCGCCGATCCCCCGCAGAATCGTGATGTCGGTGTCGCGGCGAGCGCCGAGGAAGTAGAGGAATGCTACGACGGCGATCGTGAGGGCCGCGGGATAAAGGACGACTCGGGGCCGAAGCCAGGATCGCGGTTTGCCTTCAACCTCGTCCCGGGATGTGTACCGGATCAAACCCCGCGGCGTTCCGACCCGGTCCATGATGTCGTCGCAGGCATCGGCGCATTGGGTGCAGTGGATGCACTCCATCTGGAGACCGTCGCGGATATCGATCCCCGTCGGGCAGGTCATGACACACGCCCCGCAGTCGATACAATCGCCCTTAGCGGCGGCCCGGGCCTTCGTGCCCTTCGCTCGGGGTTCACCTCGTTTGACATCGTAGCCGACGATCAACGACTGGCGATCGAGCAGCACCGATTGGAGCCGGCCATAGGGGCAGGCCACCAAGCACGTCTGTTCCCGGAAGTAGGTGAAATCGAACATGATGGCGGCGGTCGTCCCCGCCATCAAGAGGAACGCGGTAGGGTGCTCGGCCGGGGATGAGCGGACCCAATGTGCCAACTGCTCGACCCCGACGAAGTACGCCAAGAACGTGTGAGCGAGGAAAAGTGCCAGGACCAAGAACACCGCGTATTTGACCAAACGGCGGGGCTTGAGGCCACGCTGACGGTCGAGTGCCAAGGTCCCGGTCCGGCCTCCCTCGATCAACCGCTCGAGCGGACGAAAGAGGAACTCCATGTAGACGGTCTGGGGACACCCCCAGCCGCACCAGATTCGTCCGAACAGTGCGGTGGCGAGGAAGATCGAGATCCCAACGATCACGAACAACAACATGAACAACAGGGTGTCGGTTGGGAGAAAGGTCGTGCCGAAGATGGTGAACTCGCGCCGAGGCAGATCAAACAAGACGAGCGGCTTGCCGTGGAGCCGAAGGTACGGGATGATGAAGAACACGAACATCAGCAGGTACGCGACCACCCGTCGCTTCCGCCAAAACCCCCCTTCCGATTGGTTCGGGCGGAGCCAACGCCGGGATCCGTCGGCGTTGAGCGTGGCCAGAACCCGATCGGGGGCGTGGGTCATTTGGGGCCGGGCGGAACGGTGGCGGTTGCGGCGGCCAATGAGTCAACGTTTACTCCCTGGGGCGGCTTCGGCGTCTTGGGTGTCGTGCCCTGAAGGCTCTGGACGTAGCCCACGACGGCAATCACCTGGGCTGGCTTCAGGATCTTACCCCACGGAGGCATCCCCTTGGCGGCAATCCCGTCCGTCACCGACTTGAAAATCTCCAGCGGCCGGTTGCCGTGGAGCCAGTACTTGTCGGTCAGGTTCGGGCCGATTTGCCCCCCGCCGTCGGCAAGGTGGCACGAGGAACACATCGCGGCGAACGTGGAGGCCCCCAGCGCCTTTTGGGCCGGATCGGTGGAGGCGCTGACCAGTTGTTCAGCGGACACGTTGGCGAGTGGGTTGTTCTTCGCGGCGAACGCGGCGGCCTCGGCCATGTCGGCCTCGTAGTCCGCCAACCGGCCCTTGCCGATCCCGACGACCGGCACGTTCAGCAGGTACAGGATGGAGAAGATGATGGTCACCCAGAAGGTCGCCAGCCACCATCGGGGCATCGGGTTGTCGTACTCCTTGATCCCATCGTACTCGTGGTCGAGGAGCCGCTCCTCGTTCGGGTCGATGCTCATAGACGCTCCCCTTTCTCATTGAAGCGTGCGGGCGAATCATCGTCGAACGGCAGCCGACCGGCCCGGTCCATCTCCGATTTCCGCGACGGCAGGAACGTCGCGACCGCAATCCCGGCGAAGGCGAGTACAAAGAGAACCAACGCGACCTCGGCGTAACCGGACAGTCCGGCGTTGCTCATGATGTCAGAGAGACGCATGCTACCGACCTCCCCCCGCCGCAGCGAGCTTGATGTCCTTACCGAGACGCTGGAGGTACGCGATCATCGCGACGACTTCCCGGTCCGCCAGATCCTTCGGCCCCCCCTGCGATGCGATGCCGGCGGCGATCTGCGCCGCTTGGGCCCGGGCCTGGCCCGGAGCGTCGGTCACCGCATCGCCGTAGGGCACTCCGAGCATCGCCATCACGTCGACCTTCTTCTGGATCGAGGCGAAGTCGAGGGTATTGCGGTGCAGCCACGGGTACGGAGGCATGATCGACCGCGCGGTAATCTGGGGCGGATTATCCAAGTGGCGGAGGTGCCAGAGGTCCGGGTACTTCCCACCGATCCGAGCCAGATCGGGTCCGATCCGACGGGAACCCCATAGGAAAGGATGATCGTACACCGACTCGCCGGGTTTGGAGTACTCGCCATACCGCTCCGTCTCATACCGGAAGGGGCGGACCATCTGCGAGTGGCAATTGAAACATCCCTCGCGAATGTACAGATCCCGGCCCGCCAACTCGAGTGGCGTGTACGGCCTGACCGAAGCGATCGTCGGCACGTTCGACTTGATCAGAAACGTGGGAATGATTTCGAATAGCGACGCCACGATGACGGCCAGGGCGGTGAGCACCGAAAAGGTGAGGGGCAACCCCTCCCATCGCCGATGCCAACGAGCCCCGGTGAAGGATGCCCACAGGCCCTCCGGTGCCGCACTGGGCACTGACGGAAACGCGGGGGCCAACGGCGCGGCTTGGATGACCGGCTCCT
>JAYVJS010000065.1:0-5068 GCA_043769075.1 Gemmatimonadota bacterium
CGCCGTAGATTCCAACCAGGAACTGCACCCCCAGAAACGCGGGCGGCGGCTTCGGAGCCACCTCGCCCCCCTGCTGGTGCCCCCGGAGCCACCGGGTCAACGGACCGTTCAGGAGGAACAGCACCGTCGCCCCGAGGACCAGAAATGGAACGACCCGTTCGAACCGGTCGTTTCCAGTGGTGAGCAACAACCAACCGCCCACCAGTCCGCCCAAGACGCCGGTGGCCCCGATGCTCGCGACCCAGCCACCCACGCCCGCGAACTGGCGGCGATAACCCCATAGGCTCCCGAACGCCCCCGGCCACAGAGCCATCGTGTTGGTCGTGTTGGCCATCAGCGGCGGGATCCCAAGCGCGACCAAGATCGGGAAGGTGACGAGACTGCCTCCGCCGGCAATCGAGTTGATCGCCCCGCCGACCAATGCCGCGAGTGCTGCGATAAGGAGTGACCCTGAGGTCACGGCTTGACGGTCCGGGCCGCCTCGACCACCCCGCCGAGAAAGGCTCGGTCCTCAGCCCATCGCGGCCCGGCATCGGGCTCAGGCCAGGCACTCCAGATTACCGCGACCAGTCGCTCAGCCGGATTGAGATACAGCGTCTGGCCGAAGATCCCTTCACCCTCGAACGCGCCATCGTGATTCGGCAACGCTGACGAGCCTTTCGGATACGACCACCAGAAATAGCCGTAGCCTAACGGATAGTCCGGGTACAGTTTGCCGTAGCCGTTCGCGGGCGAGTCGGCCCGCGGGTGACTGGCTTCCGCGACCCACCCTTCGGGCAGGACCCGCCGGCCGGCGGCTTGGCCGCCTTCCAAGATGAATTGCCCGAACCGGCCATAGTCCCGCAAGGTGGCATTGACACTGCCGCCCGCGAACTCCTGGCCACCCTCCGACTCAAGGAGCCAGTAGCCGTCCGATTCCATCCCGTACGGCTGCCAGATTTTCTCCGCCAAGTAGTCCGATAGCGTCTTGCCGGTGGCGGCCTGGACCACCAGACCGACCAAGTGGGTTTCGCCGGTGTTGTAGTTGTAGATCGTTCCGGCCGGTCCGACCCGCGGCAAGCCCTTCATCACGTCAAAAACGCACCCAGGCTTCTTGGCGCTGATACACTGCGTCACCTTGGCGATATCGGCGGCGGGATCGCGATAGTCCTCGTTGTACTTGATGCCGGAGGCCATCTGCATCGCCTGACGAACCGTCACTCCTTCGTAAGCGGATCCCTTCAAACCCGGGAGGTACTTCTCCAGGGGGTCTTCAATACTGGCGATGGCCCCGTCTTGGACCGCCGCCCCAACCAGGGTCGAGACAAACGACTTTCCGACCGAAAAGGAAATCCACTTGGTCGACTCGTCGTTGCCGAGCCGGTACCGTTCGGCCAGAATCTTTCCGTCCTTGAGGATCAGCAGCCCGGTCACATGATTCCGGACCATGAAGCTGTCGACCCCCAGGGTCTGCCCGCCGATCTGGTAGCGAACATCGGGGAGCGGCGAGGCCGATTTGGGGAGCGGGTGCACCGCCGCACCGTGTTGAAAGACCCGAAACGGCGAAGCCTGGTCCATATGCCGATACCGAGGCACCTGCTGTTCGGGTCGCAGGAACAGGATGTTCTCGGCCAGGCCGAGGGAGTCGGCCGCGACGGTAGCGGGAGCGGCCTTCGGAGCCGAGTCGCCGCAGCCCGCTAGTCCGGTCAGAACAATGATGAGCGTGACTCGAGTCGTCATGTTGGTGGCTAACCCCGCATTCGGCGGACTTGGGTATTGGGCGACCAGGTGGTCCGGACCCACCGGTCGTCTGCTCCCCGAACCGCGACCGTCGACGACCCGCTCCCCCGAGCGACCAGCTTGCCTTCAACCTCCCCGGCCGCCAGCAGAAACCGATCCCCGACCTTGAGGTCCGAAAGCGGCCCAGCGGGATCGAGCTCGACTTGGAGTCCGAGGGTCAGTTGCCCCGGGGGAGCATGATCAGCAGCGAGATGATAGGTCGACATGATGGCACGCGCGGAAAACGGAATGATTCGGAGACCGAACTACGAAACTAATCACGAAGCAGCCATTTGCCTCGCAGACTGAGCCCTTGAGCCCGATAGAGCGAACCGCCGCCGGTTGGGCCGGCCCCGGTGGCGGCGACGTTCGAAAAGGAGTAATCGACCGCGACTTCGAATCCCGGTGCCGGACGATAGCCGATCCCCGCCGCGAACCGCTGAGTGCCCTTCGTCGAACTCGGCCCGGTAAACCCAACCTGCTGGGCCCCGAGTCCAAGATCGATCGACATGTTCCACCCGAGGTCGCGGCCTCGCGACCACCGGACCCCCAGCTCGCCGTGCCGAAACCGGGCCGGCGCGAAGTACCCGTCCCGCGGACTCTTGTCGTAGCCGATGGCGCGCCCCGCAATGGTAAACGCGAGGCTCCGGGTCGGGCGCCACCGGGTGGAAACAAAACCAACCCGGCGCTTGTTCGGCACCGATCCGCCCTCCAATCGTCCGAGATCGGTCCCCCCGGCCAAGCTCAGCCGACTGCCGACGCGGGCCTCGGCCTCGGCGCCGAAAGAAGTCACCTCGACACCGGACAACATCATCAATGCGGTTTCGTCAAACCCGGCCCGGCGGACGCTCGCCCCGGCCGAAAGCCATCGAGCAAGCTTGATCGTGCCGGCCACCGATCCGGTGATCATGTCATGGCTTTTGGTTACGGAGCCTTGCTCCGCCCGAATCCGAACCCCGCCGACGTCGCCGACCAGATCGACGGTTGGCGCCACTGGGAAGCGGAGGCTCAGTCGCCCGCTGGTCGATTGGCCGCTGGCAACCCCGAGCTCGGCCCATCGTTCGCTGACGTGGGCGGTAGCCTGAGCCGATCCGAGCCACCCTCGGGCGGCGGCCCCGACCACGAGCGAACGGTTCTGGTCGCTATCCCAACTCCCCCCTGCCGACGGTTCGACCGACGGCGCCAGATCGGCTCGCACCCAGCGAAGTTGTTGCCCGGCGTCGGCGTTCTCTGGGTCGGCCGCCAGCGCTTTGTTGAGCGCATCGCGGGCGCCGCGGGGCCGGCCCGACCATCGGAGTACCTGGGCCAGGCCGACCCACACTTCGGGATCCTTGGTGACGGTGGCCGCGATCCGGCGCCAAAGCCGTTCGCTCCGCACCAGGTCGCCCCGCCACGCGGCCACGACCGCAACCCCCTTCTCCGCCTCGAGCCGTTCGCCCCGGGCCGAAATGGCGTGGTAGGCCCGCTCCGCGTCGCCAAGCTTGCCGGCCCAGGCGAGGGTCCGGGCCCGTGACAACTCGGCTTCGACATCTTTTGGCTGATCGACGAGCCACCGGTCGTACCGGGCAAGGGCCGGCCCGAAGGCACCGGCCCAAGCCAGCGTCTGGGCAGCCCCGAGGGCTGCGTCTCGGTAGGTCTTGTCCCGACTCAGAATCGAGTCGTAGATCGCGATCGCCCCGACCGTCTGGCCGTTCCAGGCGAACGCCTTGGCGAGCGCGATCCGGCCCTCTTCGTCACCGGGCTCGAGGACACCATAGCGTTGATAGAGCGGAATCGCTTGAGTGAGCTGGCCGTTCCAGGCATGAAGGGTGGCGAGCCGAAACACCGCCCGCGACGACCCGGCCGAGTCGATGGCCAGGGCCTCGAGATACCGAGCCCGGGCGTCGGGAAACCGCCCCTCCCGCCAGGCGACGTCCCCGGCCCGCACAATCTCCTCGAAATGCGCGACTTGCGACTGCCCGAAAGCGGGGGTCGATTTCGATCCGAAAAGAAGGGCGATCACGGTCGCTGCCCGCCCCAGAATCCGGCGGGGTAGCGGAATCGCAACCCTCTGATTTGCTTTCACTTATGCAGCCATCCTCAATCCAGTTTCAGAGGCGCACATTGGGCACCGTCGGCGCCCTGCTTTTGGGCCTCGGATTCCCCGGAGCCGCGCAGCCCCAACCAGTAGCAGAATGCATGCCCCTCGGGCCTCGTCTGGCCGCGGTCCTTGATTCCGCCTGGACCCATTATCGGGCTCAGCGGATAGCCCTCGCCGACTCGACTTTCCAACGAGTCCTGGCGCGCTGTCCGGCCGACGGTGGTGCCTTGGCCGGCATGGGATACTCGGCGATGCGCCGCGGTGAGCTCGAACGAGCCCGAGCTGCCTTCGAAGGGTCTCTCGCCGCGGTTCCGGAGAACTACGACGCCTTGACCGGCCTCGGCATGGCGGCCTATCGGGCCGGCGACGTCCCCGCGGCCCGCCGTCACTTCACCCGAGCATCCAGAAAGTTCCCGACCGACTCGCTCACCAAGTGGTACCTGGAGCGACTTGGCGAAAGCGTCTCGGAACGAAAACTCCCGCCGTTCGTTAGGCCGGCCCGGCTTCGAGTCGATGCGCGGGTCGGCAATCGCGTGTTCGAGATTCCGATCGGGACGGGGTGGCGGCCGATCTGGCTCAAGGGCGTCAACATCGGCGCCGCGTTGCCCGGCAAGCACCCCTCAGAGTTTCCGCCCGACAACGGGACCTATCAGCAGTGGTTCAAGCTCGCCGCCGACATGGGCGCCAATACCCTCCGGGTCTACACCATTCACCCGCCCCATTTCTATCGCGCAGTCGCTGAGTGGAATCGGCTCAATCCCACCCGGACGCTCTGGTTGATCCACGGCGTCTGGACCGAGTTGCCGCCCGGCGAGCTCGAGGAGCAATATGACGATCCGGCGTGGCGGAAAGAGTATCGAGACGAGGCCAAGCGAGTGGTCGACTTGCTCCATGGCCAGGCTGCCATCGAACCCCGCCCCGGACACTCGAGCGGGTTCTACGATACCAACGTGTCGCGATGGGTCCTCGCCTACATCACCGGGCGAGAATGGGAGCCGTACTCGGTCGTCGCCTATTCAAAACTCCACCCCGACCGGACCCAATATCGGGGTCGCTTCCTTCAGGTCGCCAACGGCAACGGGGCCGAGACCTGGCTCGCGGAGGAAAGCGACTTCCTCCTCGACTACGAGGCCTCCAAATACAACACCATCCGGCCGATCGCCTACACCAATTGGCCGACCCTTGATCCGCTCCACCATCCGACCGAGAGCACATCCGAGGAGGAAAAGC
>JAYVJS010000066.1:0-11491 GCA_043769075.1 Gemmatimonadota bacterium
GTCCCCAGGGCGCCTGGCTCGATTCCTGGGGGCTCCGATGGAACTTCAGCCTTTTTGCCGCTCGGGGGTATGTCGTCGCCGCGGTCAATTTCCACGGATCCACCGGGTATGGGCAGGCCTTTACCAACAGCATCTCCAGACACTGGGGAGATTTGCCGGCGGAGGACCTCTTGAAAGGGATCGACCATCTCGCGAAGCTCCCCTTCATAAACCCGACCCGGATCGGGGCGGCCGGCGCGTCGTACGGCGGCTACATGGTCTATTGGCTGGCCGGCCACACCGACAAGTTCAAAACCTTCGTGGCCCACGATGGGATTTTCAATACCGAGAGTATGGCGGGCACCACGGAGGAGCAGTGGTTTCCGGCCTGGGAATTCGGCGGTTCGCTGGTGACACCCGAAGCGCGGACCCTGATGGCCCGGTGGTCGCCCGCGAACTTTGCCGGCCAATGGAAGACACCGATGCTGGTCATCCATAACCAAGAGGACTTTCGGGTCGACATCTCCGAAGGCTTTCAAGCCTTCACCGCGCTCCAGCTGAAGGGGATCCCCTCGAAGTTCCTTTCCTTCCCTGACGAGGGCCATTTCGTCCTCAAGCCGCGTAACCGCCGGCTCTGGTGGGGCGTGGTGCTCGACTGGCTGGGCGAAACCCTGAAACCGGAGGCGGCCAAGACCAGTCCGTGACAGGGTCGTTACCCACCGATCGCCGTTCCGGCCGACATTTCAGCGCTATGACGGCTACCGATCAGGCAGAAACCATCGATCTCCGCCACCCCGCGTTCTACATCAATCGCGAGCTGTCGTGGCTTGAATTCAATCGTCGGGTGCTGCACGAGGCCCTCGATCCCCGAACGCCGTTGCTGGAACGGGTCAAGTTCCTGGCGATCTTCTCCTCGAATCTCGACGAATTCTTCCAGGTCAGGGTAGCCGGGCTCCGCAAGCAGGTCGTGGCCGGGTATCATGAACCGACCTCCGACGGCCTTACGCCCGAAAAGCAGTTGGGCGCGATTTCCGTCGTGGTGCGCGAACTCCAGCAGATCCAGGACGTCTGCCTGACCCGCGAGGTGTTGCCGGCCCTCGCGATCGCCGGGCTGGAGCTCGTCACCGACTGGCACCACCTCACCGCGGCCGATCGGGTTGCCCTGGAACGGTACTTCACCGAGCAGGTCTTTCCGGTGCTGACCCCGCTGGCCGTGGATCCGGCTCATCCGTTTCCATACATCTCCAACTTGAGCCTCTCCTTGGCGGTGATTCTTCGGGGCCCCGGCGGCGAGGAACGATTCGCCCGCGTCAAAGTCCCCAAGATCCTGCCCCGGTGGGTTCCCTTGGCCGGCGCGAACCGATTCGTGCCCCTCGAGCTGGTCATCGCCAGCCACCTCGAAGCGCTTTTCCCCGGCATCGAGATTCTCGGCGCCTACCCGTTCCGGATCAGCCGCAACACCGATCTCGAAATCGACCCCGATGAAGCCGACGACCTGCTCTCGCTGATTCAAGAGGAGGTCCGGAACCGACGGTTCGCCGAAGTCGTCCGGATCGAAGTGCACGCCTCGACGCCGGAATCCCTCCGTCACTTGCTGCTGGCCGAAATCAACGCCGACCAGGACGGTCTGGCGTTAGGCGCCGACGACGTCTACGAGGTCGCCGGATTGCTCGACGCCGGCGACCTGTTGTCGCTTGCCGGTCTCGAGGTCCCGGAACTCCGGGATCCGCCCTTCACCCCGGCCATTCCGGCCCGCCTCGCGTCGGGCCGGAACGTGTTCGAGGAAATCCGGGAAGGCGACATCTTCCTTCACCACCCCTACGAGAGCTTCTCAGCCTCGGTCGAACGATTTCTTCAAGTGGCCACCGAAGATCCCGACGTGTTGGCCATCAAGATGACACTCTACCGAACCGGCGGCGAGTCACACATCGCCCGGATGTTGGCCACGGCCGCGGAGCGGGGCAAGCAGGTGGCCGTCCTGATCGAGCTCCAAGCCCGATTCGACGAAGAGAACAACATTCGTTGGGCCCAGCGTTTCGAAGACGTCGGCGTTCACGTTAGCTACGGCGTGAGCGGACTCAAGACCCACGCCAAAGTCCTCCTGGTCGTTCGTCGCGAGGGCGACACAATCCGCCGGTATGTTCACATCGGCACCGGCAACTACCAGCCCAAGACAGCCCGACTCTACACCGATTTCGGGCTGTTTACTTGCGATCCGGATCTTGGTGCCGACCTGTCCGACCTGTTCAACGTGCTGACCGGCTTCGCCGCCCCGGCTGGGTACCGAAAGCTGCTCGTCGCTCCGTCCGGGATGCTCCCTGAGCTACTCCGCTTGATCCGCCGGGAAGCCGATCATGCCCGGGCCGGACGCCCGGCGCGGATTCTGGCCAAGATGAACGCCATTACCCATCCTGAGGTCATGCTGGCCCTCTACGAGGCGTCGCGTGCCGGGGTGGCCATCGACTTGATCGTCAGGGGTATCTGTTGCCTCCGACCCCAGGTACCCGGGGTCAGCGACCACATCAGGGTCATCAGCATTGTCGGGAGATTCTTGGAGCATTCCCGAGCCTGGTACTTCAGCAATGCCGGCGCGCCGGACGTGTTCATCACCTCGGCCGACTGGATGCCCCGAAATCTCGATCGCCGGATTGAGTCCGCCGTTCCCCTCGGCAACCCAGCCCATCGAGAGATAGTGCGCGACCTGCTCGACCAGATGTGGCTCGACAACCGCCAGGCATGGCGGCTCGCGGCCGACGGCTCGTGGACCCAGCGAACCCCAGGAGGGAGCCCGGAAGTGGCCACCCACCGAGTCTCGATCGAACGATACCGGCCGGAGCAACGCCGAGAGGGCTTAAGCTAGTAGGCGAGACCAGCCTGATCGGCAAACTGTTTGAAGAGCTCGCGCTGTTCGGGGGTCAGGTGTTCTGGCATCGTCACGGCGATCTCGACCAGCTGGTCGCCCGCCCGTTCGCCTTTGACGACCCCCATGCCCTTGACCCGAAACTTCTTGCCTGCCGAGGTTCCCGGCGGGATCGTCAACACGACCTTCTTCCCGTCGACGGTTCGGACTTTGATCTTGGTACCTAACACCGCCTGCGCCAGCGTGATTGGGACTTCGCACTCGAGATCGAGCCCGGCCCGCGCAAAGAACCGGTCAGGCTGAACGTTGAACGTGACCAGGAGATCCCCGGCCGGCCCAGCACTGGAAGCCGATTCGCCCTGCCCTTTGACCCGGATTTTCGTCCCGTTGTCGGCGCCGGCCGGGACCGTAACCATCACCGTCTTCTCCGATCGCACCTCGCCCCCGCCGCCACAGGTCCCGCATTTCTGCGACGGAATCTTGCCCCGCCCCCGGCATTGCGGGCAGGGCCGATTCACCGCAAACCCGCCCTGCCCAAACGAAATCGTGCCCCGGCCCTTGCATTCAGGACACGGCGAGACCGTGGCGCCCGGCGCCGCACCACTGCCCACGCAGGTCGGACAGGCGCCGTTCATCGCCAGGGTGACCGGGATCTTGCCGCCAAGGACCGCGGTGCGAAACGGAATCTCCAAAGTCACCTCGACCGGCTCGCTCTGGGGCGGCTGATCCTTCCGGCCACCACTCTTCCCAAAGATCGACGAGAAAATGTCGCCGAGGCCCATCGATCCAAAATCACCAAAATCGAAGACCTCTGATGGGCCCCCCGGCGTTGGACCGCCGGCGCCCCCAGTGCGGGAGGCCGCCCCCGGACGCCCACCGCCTCGGGCTCCGAGGTCGAAGGCGCCGAGCCGTCGCATCTGGTCGTATTTCTTCCGGCGCTCCGGGTCGGAGAGGACACCGTGCGCTTCGGCGATCTGTTTGAACTGCTCAGCCGCCTTCGGATTGTTGGGGTTGGCGTCGGGGTGGAACTGCTTCGCGAGCTTCCGGTACGCCTTCTTGATCTCGTCCGCGGTGGCGCTGTCCGATACCCCCAGCAGCTGGTAGAAGTCCTTGGTCGCCACGCTAGGCGTGACCTTCGGCGGAGTACACTTGGACCCTCGCCGGCCGAACCAGTGCGCCCTTGAAGCGATAGCCGACTTGAAAGGTGGCCGCTACAACATGGTCTTGCTCCGGCGCCGGTGGGGCCAGGACCGATACCGCCTCGGCGACGGCGGGATCGAACTTGAGCCCCACCGGGTCGACCCGCTCCAAGCCGGCGCTTTCGAGCTCCTTGCGGAGTTTCTTGTCGACCATCTCGACACCTTGGCGGACGATCAGGGCCGGCCCCGTCAGGTCGGATGCCGCCAGCCGATCGAGATCATCGAGCACGTCGAGAAGCTTCATCACGAAGCCCGCCTGGGCCCGATCGACAAGTTCAATCCGTTCTCGGGCAACCCGCTTGCGAAAATTGTCGAAATCGGCCGCCAGCCGAAGATACCGATCGTTCGATTCCGCCAACTGATCGGTCAGCCGGTGGATGGCACCTTCGGGCAGCTCGGCGGGGGGCGGAGCACCCCGGTCCTCGACGAGAGGAGCATCTTCTTCGAATTGATGGGCGTCAGTCACATGGCCTTTATGTTGGTTTCCGGAAGCGGGGAATCGGTCCCGTTCATCCTTGGAATATCGAGAATAGCGCCCTTACGGCAAAGAGCCGTCGGGGTTTCCCACGACGGGAAAGGTCTCAACACCGGCGGCTCGCCGCCAGAGGCCGTGGAGGGCAAATTGAGTCGCCCGGCCCCGGATATCGGCCCGGGTTCCCGGAAACCCTACCCGTTGGGTGTCGACCTGGCCCCGGATTGAAAACCCGAACCAGACCGTCCCAACCGGCTTGTCGTCCGAGCCGCCCCCTGGCCCAGCCACCCCGGTCACCGCGACGGCCAGGTCGGCCCCGGTCCGTTGCGCCACCCCCGCGGCCATTGCCCCGGCCACGGCCGCACTCACCGCCCCCTCCCGCTCGAGGATCGCGCGATCGACCCCGAGCAGGTCCAACTTCAGGCCGTTGGCGTAGCTGATGACGCCCCCCAGAAACCCGTCGGAACTCCCCGGAATACTCGTGAGCCGCTCGCCGATCATCCCGCCGGTACAAGACTCCGCCACGGCCATCGTTAGGCGTTTCGCGCGGAGCCGGTCGAGCAACACGGCGGCCAGGTCATCCTCCCCGGCCCCGTAGCCGTGATCCCCGACCACGGCCCCGATCGCCGCCGCCGTCCGGTCGAGAAGCGGCCTCGCCTCGGCTGCGTTCATGTCCCAGGCGGTCAACCGGAGGTCAACACCCTCAAGACCGGGCAAATACGCTAACGTGAGCGGCGCCACCCGATCTTCAACCGCCGTGAGCCGCTCAGCCAACGTCGATTCTGGAATCCCGGTGGTTCGGATTACCAGCGAGGTGATCGCCCGCCCGCCCGAGCGTTCGGCCAACCGGGGAATGACTTCTTCCACCAGCAAGCCCTTCATTTCCGAGGGCACCCCCGGCAGCATCACGACTTCGCCTGGTCCGCCAGCCAGCCAGAGCCCCGGGGCCGTGCCCCGCCGGTTCGTCAGGACCGTGGCCCCGCGCGGGACCTCCGCCTGACACCGGTTGGTCTCGGAGATCGTTCGGCCGAACGTGGCCCATTTCGCGACCAGCTTATCCCAGATCCAATCCTGGAATTCGAGCGGTGCCCCAAACAACTCAGCGACCACCTTCTTGGTCATGTCGTCCCGGGTCGGGCCCAGCCCGCCGGTCGTGATCACAAAACGGGAACGACTGAGGGCCTCCCGCACCGCCTCACGAATCTCCGCCGGCGTATCGCGGACCGAGGTCCGCCGGGCGATCCGAATCCCAGCCTCGCTGAGCATCCGGCCGATGAACGCGCTGTTGGTATCGACGGTGAAGCCGAGGAGCAACTCCGTCCCGATCGTGACCAGTTCAATATCCATTCAAGTCGAGTGGGCCGGAGCCCGGCTATCGAAGAAGTTGCCGATACCGATAGAGGTAGATCACGAAGGAGTACACCGTCAGTATCGTGGCGATCGCCAGACTGACCGACACGAACGCGCCATGGAAACCCTTCCAAAATTGCCAGAACGCACTCTTGTGCAAGCCCAGCGGGTGCCACGCATCGCGAAAGGCAAACCAGAGAATGGTGCCGCCAACGAAGATGTTCTGCATCGTGGCCTTGAGCTTGCCCGGGCCTTGCGCCGCGATCACCACGCCTCGCCGTGCCGCCCACCAGCGAAAGATCGTCATCAAGAGTTCCCGGCCGAGCATGACCACGCACACCCACAACGGAATGCTTCTCCAAACCGGGATGTCGTAGAGGTCATGACGGGTTTGCGCGATGACATAAATCGGGACGATGGTGGCGAGCAGCAGCAGCTTGTCGGCCAGCGGGTCAAGGGTCTTGCCCAGATCCGTGATCTCGTTTCGGGACCGGGCCAGGCGGCCGTCGATGACATCGGTTATCGCGGCCGTCACGAAGACGACAAACAGCAATAGTTTCGGCCAGTACCCCGCCATGAACGGCAGATAGGCGATCACCGGTGTGATCGCGATCCGGCCCATCGTGAGCATGTTCGGCAGGTTCCACATCGCCGCTGACCCGAGTCTACCCGAGGGTCTTCAGAACAAGTTTACTGATTGAACGAAGCGTATCGAACACCCCATCGCCCTTGACCGCCATCGCCTCAAAGTAGGGCGCTCGTTCCACCCAGACGCCGTCCACCTGGTCGATCAACAGATCCCCGGGTCGGTCCGGGTTGGCCAGCGGTTTTTGCTTGACCGGATCCTCGACCGGCCAGCCCGGGTTGAGGTTTTCCTGGAGTTCGTCGAGCGGGGCGGCGTTTGGGAGGTCTCGCTTGTTGTACTGGATCGCGAACGGAATCTTCGTCAGATCGTAGCCATGCTGGAGCAGATTGTCGTACAGATTTTGCATCGATTCAACATTCGCTTCCATCCGCTCGACCTGGCTGTCGGCCACAAACACGACGCCGTCGACGCCCTTGAGAATCAGCTTCCTCGAGGCGTTGTAGTACACCTGACCGGGAACGGTGTAGAGATGGAATCGCGTCTTGAACCCGCGGATGGTGCCGAGGTCGACGGGAAGGAAATCGAAGAACAGGGTTCGCTCGGTTTCGGTCGCGAGGGAAATCATCTTCCCCTTCGACGACGGCGAGACTTTTTCGTAGATGTATTCCAAATTGGTCGTCTTGCCCCCAAGGCCAGGCCCGTAGAAGACCAACTTGCAGTTAATTTCTCGCGACGCGTAGTTGATGAGAGACATCGGCTGCCTTACGACCCGAAGAGTTTATCGATCTCGTCTTCCGCCTCGCCGAGGAATGCGGCCTCGACTTTGGGCGGAGCGAGATCTTGCCGCGCGAACATGTCGGTGAACAACGCCGTCAGTCGGTCGACGACGGACCGCACCCGTAACTTCACCAGCCCCAGCGTCGTCCGATTGTCGAACAGCACCACCAAAATGACCCGGCGCGCCACGTCCGCCAGATAGAGCGACTCTTTCTCGCCCTGATGAAACAAGACCCCGAACTCCGGCTCCCCGAGCATTTTGGCCAGCTGATCGTTGGCGCTGAAATCAGCCGCCGTCAGCGACGCGAATGCCACCGGGTCGAAGGTCGGAGTCTCGCCCACGGTGGCCAACATCTGGCCGGTCCGATCGACGAGCAGCGCCGTCCGGGCATTGGCTTCCGCCAACAAATGCTCGAGCACGGCGTGAATTTTCGCCGCGTCCTCCTCCCGAAACGACCAACTCGAAGCTCGCGTCAACGGCCAGGCAGCCCCCTCTTCGTCATCCGAGTTCAAGTTCGAGTCGTCGGACAAGCCGAACCGCCCGCCGCCGAAGCGGTGCCACCGGTTCCCACGCGATGTAGTCGCGCAGCAACCAGATCGTTTCCGGGCGACCGTGACTGGTCAAGTAGCTCAAGGCGGCGAGCCGGCGAAGCCGATTCGGGCTAAACAGCGCCTCCTTGTGCCCCTCGACGTGGCGCCGAGCCAACCGCCAGCCAACCATGCCCCCAACGACCGCGGCCACCCACAGGACCACCGAACGGCCGGCCTTCATGGCAATGCCTGCCGGGCGTCCATCGCATGGCTCAGCGTCATGCCGTCGATGTATTCAAGATCTCCACCCACCGGCAAACCGCGGGCCAGCCGACTAATCCGAACCCCGCTGCCCGCCAACAGTTGCTGGATAAATGTAGCGGTGGCTTCACCTTCGAGCGACGGGTTGGTCGCCATGATCACTTCCCGGATGTCCCCGCCCGCCATTCGCCGCTTCAGGAGGCCGATCCGAAGTTGATCCGGGCCCACTCCCTCCAGCGGCGAAAGGTGCCCGCCAAGGACCAGGTACCGGCCCCGATAGCCGGTCGAACGCTCCACCAGCGCCACCGTCGAGGGCTCTTCCACCACACAAAGCATCCCGGCGTCCCGCCGGGAATCAGCGCAAATTGAACAGCGATCACCCTCGCAATAATTGCCGCATTCGGGACAGGCGGCCACCCGCTCGGCCACTCCCAGCAACGTCGCCGCCAACCGGCTGATTCGCTCCCGGGGCTGGTGGAGAAGGTGGTACGTCAACCGCTCAGCCGTCTTCCGCCCGATTCCCGGGAGTTTGGCGAGTTCAGCCACCAGATCGTCAATCGCCGCCACGTCACAGTCCGGGCAGCGATGGGAGCCCCGGCAGCGACTTCATCTCAGACCGAGCCAGCTCGGCGGCCCGGCGCTGGACCTCCGCCACAGCCGATAGAATCAGGTCGGAAAGGAACTCGGCATCGCGGCCCTCGAAGACCGCCGGATCGATCGTCACCTCGCGGACCAGTCCGCGGCCGTCCGACCGAACCCGAACCATGCCCCCCCCAGCGCTGGCTTCGACCATTCGGTCGGCGAGGTCCGCCTGAAGTTGTTGGAGTCGGCCCTGCATCTGTTGGCTCAACTGAAGCAGCTGCTGGAGGTCGGCCATTGGCTCAGTCCACTATTTCAAGATCGAGAGCGTCCGCTGCCGCGTCGAGCGTGGCATCCATGGCTCTGAATTCACGTAACTTCTCAGCTCTTAAGTCTTTCTCTGACAGCCTTTTAGACTTTTCCTGAGTCGGAGCAACGACACCGGTTTCCTGAACCGAAATCACCACGGTTTGGCCCAGAACGGAACTCACCAGATCCTCCAGCGCCCCTAGTTGCCGCTTCGCCCCCTCGACCATATGCCCGGCACCTTCGTCGGCCACCACGGAGACCTGATTGCCGACCAACCCGACCGGTCTGAGGTGCTCGAGTACGGTGGCCAACAACGGGCTCGTATCCTTCGCTCGGACCACGATCCCAGGCCAGGCCCCGGCGATCGATTCAAGAGTAAAGGCGCCGACCCCAGCCGGCCGAGTCGGCGGGACATCGTTTGACCGGGCAACCGGCGTCGGGCTACTCGGGACCGCCGAGGCCCCGCGAGCCACTGGGACCGGCGTCTCAGGCCTTGGCGTTCGAATCGGAGCCGGAGCCGAGGCCGGGGCCGCCCGCAGCCCCGGCGATCCGACTCCACTGAGCACGAGCTCCAGGTCGACCGTTCGGTCCATCAAGGCCCACCGGAGCAACAAGGTCTCGACCACCAGCCGAGGATTGGCACTGCGCCGAATCGACGTTTCAACCTGGCTCAGCAGGCCGAGCATCCGGAGCACGTCCCCGGCAGCCAGCTGCTCGGAGGCCAGGGTCACGGCGACCCGCTGGGTCCCGGTCAGCCCGTCGGGTACCGCACCGGTCGCGACCATCAAGACCGAGCGCAGTAACTCAGCCATTCCGTTGGCGAACTCCACCAAGTCGGTCCCAGCCGCCAGCAATCGATCGACAACTGGAAAGATCGCCGCGGCGTCCTTGCGAGCCACCGCCCCGAGGACTTCGGCATAGACGTCGTCGCCAATGAGACCGAGGGCCTGCCGAACCCGATCGGCCGTTAGCGTCCCATCCGACAAACTGAGAGCCTGGTCCAGCACCGAGAGCGCGTCGCGCATTCCCCCGTCGGCGTACCGGGCAATGACCGCGATCGCGTCGTCGTCCGCCAAGAGCCCCTCGGCGGCCAGTACCGCTGTCAGTCGGTCGCGAATGGCGGCCGCGCCAATCCGCTTGAAGTCAAACCGTTGGAGCCGGGACAGCACCGGGGCGGCGTTGTTGGCGATTTTTTGGGGCTCAGTCGTCGCGAAAACGAAGACCACACGCGGCGGCGGCTCCTCGAGGATTTTGAGGAGCGCGTTCCATGCTTCCCGGGTGAGCATATGGGCTTCGTCAACGATGTACACCTTGTAGCGGTCTTCCTGGGACGCCGCATACATCGCCCGCTCGCGGAGGTCGCGAGCGTCGTCGACGCCGCGGTTGCTGGCCGCATCGAGCTCAACGACATCGAGATTGGCCGACCCGCTCCAAATCCGCTGGCAGGTGTCACACTCGCCGCATGGCTCGCCGGTCCGGGCCTTCTGATCCTGACGCTCGCAATTGAGGGCCATCGCCAGGATCCGGGCAGCCGTGGTCTTGCCGACCCCCCGGGGGCCGGTCAGGAGGTAACCGTGCCCTACCCGCCCCTTGGAGATCGCGCCCCGCAGCGCGGCCGCGACGTGATCCTGCACGAGAAGGTCGGCAAAACGGCGGGGTCGGTACTTCCGGGCGAGGGCAATCACGGGAGCAAGATAATCTCGGCGATCGGTGCTCGGCACTCGCGGAGATCTTTGGTGGGCGGGATTCCTACCGTTGATAGCCAGGAAATCAGGAGGCGGGGTGGTCATTCGAAGCTTGGGGGCCGAAAAATGCCCCAGGCACCCCGAAGCAACACTGGACATCGCTTAGCGCTGCTACCGGCAAGGTCCTGACGCGGTTCGCGCGCCAGCATCCTTCGGACCTGGGGCGCCTCAAAATACCCAACCCGCACCCCGTCAGCCAGCCGGCTCGCTCCCGCCGAGCGCCGAACGCCGACTGCCGAGGGCCGAGTACTGCATCTGGCGGAGCTCCCAGGTTTCCGCCACCACTCCGCCCAATAGAAACACCAGCGACGAGTAGTACATCCACAGCACAAACAGAATCGCCGACCCAATGTCGACATCGACTGTGACACTCTGACCAAACCGGTTCCGGATGTAAACCCCGAACAATCGCTTGGCCGCTTCGAACAGCAGGGCCGAAAACAGCGACGCCACCAGCGCCGCCCGCCACGGAATTGGGCGCATCGCGGCATAGTGATAGACCGAGAAAAACAGGCTTACCAAGAACATGAACGCCAGCAACTGGCCCACCAGTTGCCCTGCCGTCGACAAGAGGAATCCAAATCGGGGGGCCAGCGCGAGGCCTCGAGCCTCCAAGATGGCGAGGCCAGTGGAGAGCCCGGTGTTGGCCAAGAATAAGAGCAAAGTCAATAGGACCATCCGGAGGTCCCGGAGCTTTCCGATCAAGTATCCGATTGCAAAGTGCCGCCGGACCGGCCGAACGTGAACGTCGTAAATCTCGTTGAGCGAGGTGCGGGCCGAGGCAAAGAGGCGAGTACTGAACCACAGGAAGGCCGGTACCGCCACGGCGGATAACTCGCGGGC
>JAYVJS010000067.1:0-28706 GCA_043769075.1 Gemmatimonadota bacterium
CCGGCGAAGACGAGTCGAAAGGTGGCCAGCGATGGAGACATGCCCATGGGGGACCTATGACGAGCCGGTGAACGGGGCGATTCGGGATTCGAACCGGCGGGTGAGTGCCCGGGTCTCTGTAAGACTACCGCGAGTCGGAACGGCCCCGCAAGGCGGGGCGGCCGAGCTATCTTGAGCGGAGGCCGGGGGTATGCCCCCGGCCGAAGACACTGAGTGAACTTCATCACTGAGAGTAACAATGCGCTGCTTTTCCGCCTGCTTCCTGCTCGCGACTCTGTCGGCTTCCGCCCGGGCCCAATCGCCGCGATACGACCTCGTGCTGACCGGCGGCAGGGTCATCGACCCGGCGTCCAAACTCGACGGCATCCGCTCGATCGGGATCACCGGCCGGCGGATCGCCGCGATCTCGGCCGGCCGGCTCAACGGCCGGGTCACGGTCGATGTCAAAGGACTGGTGATTGCCCCCGGGTTCATCGACCTCCACGCCCACGGTCAGGACTCCGTGAGTAGCCGGCTTCAGGCCCACGACGGTGTCACCACGGCACTCGAACTCGAAGGCGGTGCGGACGACGTCGCCGGCTGGTACCGGGAGCGTGAGGGGCGCGCCGTCATCAACTACGGCGCCACCATGTCGCACGGCGGTGCTCGAGGCGAAGTGATTCGGGACACGCTGCCGAACGGTCCCGCGGTCGTCTACCGGAACGCTCGGCCGGCTGAGATCGAGCGGATCGCCAGCCTTGTTCGGGCGGGGGTCGACCAGGGCGCTCTCGGTATCGGCTACGGGATCCAGTACCTGCCGGGCACCACCCGGGGCGAGATCGTCCGGATGTTTCGGGTGGCCGAGGAACGCGGCGTGGTGAACTTCGTCCACGACCGGTTTGCCGCGGTCAGGGAGCCGGGAAGCAGCGTTGAGGCCGTGCAGGAGCTGATTGCGGCCGCGGCGGTGACGGGGGCTCCGGTGCACCTGGTCCACGTCGGCAGCAGCGGGCTTGGCCAGGTTCCCGAGATCCTCAGCATGATCGAGGGTGCCCGGAAACACGGCGTCGACATCAGCACCGAGGTCTATCCCTATACGGCGGCCTCGACCGACATCCGGGCGGCCATCTTCGATCCCGGTTGGCGGGAGCGGATGGGCGTCGACTATCGCGACATCGAGTGGGTCGCCACCGGCGAACGGCTCGATTCGGTGAGCTTCTATCGGCGCCGGGCCGAGGGCGGGCCGATCATCGCCCACGTGATTCCGGAGGCGGCGGTCGACTTCGCCGTGGCCCATCCGCTCGTGGCGATCGCGAGCGATGGGGTGACGTACGTGAACGGCCGGGCCCACCCCCGCGGGGCGGGCACCTACGCCCGGGTGCTCGGCCGATACGTCCGAGAGAAGAAGACCTTGAGCCTGATGGAGGCCATTCGGAAGATGACGCTCCTCCCGGCCCAGCGGCTCGAGGCCCCGGTGCCCCAGATGCGGAACAAGGGCCGGATCAAGGTCGGTGCGGACGCCGATCTTACGATCTTCGATCCGGAACGAGTGATCGACCGGGCTACCTTCGCCGAGCCCGCGGTCCCGTCCGCCGGGATCGTCCACGTGCTGGTGAACGGGACGTTCGTGGTTCGGGACGAGGCGTTGGTGGCGGGGGCGGTGCCGGGGGTTGCCATCCGCCGGCCGGTCAAACCCTAGCGCCGGCGCGCCAAGTGATTCTGCCACCATCACCCTTTTGAGATCCAAGCCCATGCGGCGATCAGGCCTGATCCATCTCGTGCTGGTCCTCTTGAGCCCCGCCATGGCCGGCGCCCAGCGGCCTCTCAAGGTCTACATCTCCGCCGACATGGAGGGCATCGACGGTGTGGCTTCCCGGCTTCAATCCTCGCCGGCCGGGGCGGAGTATCAGAAGTACCGCCGGCTGATGACGCTCGAGGTGAATGCGGCTGTCGAGGGCGCCTTCCTGGCCGGCGCCACCGAGGTGGTGGTTGGAGACTCCCACGGCAACGCTCAGAACATCGACCATGAACTGCTCGACCCGCGGGCCATCCTGATCCGGGCCTGGCCCCGGGCGCTCGGGATGGTGCATGGGATCGATTCGAGCTTCGGGGCGGTAGCGTTTGTCGGGTTTCATGCCAGCGAGGGCCAGAACCCGGGCGTGCTGGCGCATACGTTCACCGGCACGATGGAGGTGGCGCTCAATGGCCGGAAAGTGCCGGAGGCGGGTTTTGCCGGGGCCATCGCCGGGGAGTTCGGGGTGCCGGTTGTATTCGTCTCCGGCGACCAGGTCATTGCCCGCGAGGCCCGGGCCTTGTTCGGCCCGATCGAAGCCGCGGTGGTGAAGGAGGCGATCGGCTTCAACGCGGCCGCGATGCGGCCGGTCGAGGAGGCTCGCCGGATAATTCGCGAGGGCGTCAAACGCGGGGTCGAACGGCGGGCCGAGATCCGCCCGTTCCGGCTCCCGCGGCCGGTGCGGCTGGAGCTTAAATGGGAAGATCCGGTCATGACCGAGATCTTGGTCCTGATGCATGGGGTCCGCCGGATCGACGGCCAAACCGTCGCATTCGAGGGCACCGACATGCTCGACGTGGCCCGGTTCTTCGAGGTGGTGCACCACCTCCGGGCACCCGAGTGATCAAGGCGCGTGCCGCTCCGACGCTGGCGAGGTAAGTACGTTCGGGCCGGTCGGATGTTTGAGCGGCGACAGGAGCTCGCGGTCTTGGTTTACCGGACCCGCGCGAATCGCAGGTGCCGCACCCGTCCGGCCTCGACCGTGAACCCGGTGATCCGCCCTTTCCGGTCCCGCACTACATCGATGACGCTCCCGCTACGGGTGAAGCCGTCGCGGTAACTCGGCTCCAGTACGCCGAGCCGCCGGTAGCCGGCGGAGGCGACCAGCTGGCCCTTCTCGACCCTCCAGCTGTGGACCACGTCGATCTCGTCACTCCGGTAGTCGCCGGCATACTCGGCGAGCGCCGAGCCGTCGAGGGCTACGGTGTCGGCCCGGGCAAAGGTCGCGGTGCCTGCCGCGGTGCGGACCATCATCCGCGCAGGGGCGGGCCCGTCACCCTCGAAGCGGACCTCGGTGGCGCCGTCGGTCCGGAACCGACCCCCGCCTAACGGCACGGATGTGGTGGGGGGCGTGCCGTCGGACACGAGCGAGTCGCCCGTCATCCGGGTCCGCCGGACCTCCCCGCGCTCGACGTTTCGCCAGACGCCCGCGAGTCGGCGAAGCTCCGCCGCGGGCAGGTCGATTCGCGTGGCCCGGGCCAGCGGCTCGGTCCAGGCCGCCACGGTGTCCGGCCCCATCCGGTCACCCAGGTAGATCGCGGCCACTTTCTGGGCCAGGGAGTCGGGGCCGGCCGTGGTCAGGTTACAGAAAGTGGCCACGGCAAAGTGCTGGTCGGGGAAGCGGAGGAAGTGGCCCCGGAACCCGCCCCAGGCGCCGCCGTGCGCCACGACCGGGAGGCCCCGCGCCGTTCCGACCGTGAGGCCCACGGCGTAGGCGAGCCCCGGGCCCGAGGTGGCGGGGGACCCGTCGGTGAGCTTCGTGGCGGTCGTCATGGTGGTGACGATGTCGCGCCCGCCGACCGTCGCGGCGTCGTAGTTGTTGAGCCACCGACCGAAGTCCTCCACGGTGGTGTGGATCCCGCCCGCTCCCATGATCGCCCCGTCATACGGGTTGCGTTGGACCCGGTAGCTCTTCTCGCGGGGGGAGTAGCTCTCGGCCAGGTTCGGGATGATGGCCGCGCGGTCCACCAGGAAGCGGGTGTCCTTCATGCCGAGGGGCCCGAAGATCCGCTCTTCGGCGAACTGGGCCAGGGTCTTGCCCGTGAGGCGGTAGACCGCCTGCGCGGCGAGGATCCACCCGGTGTTGGTATAGAGGTAGCGCTCGCCCGGCTCGTAGTTGGGCTCGGCCGAGTGGGTGATGATATTGAGCGCGTCGACCGTGTCGCCCGCGAAGGTCCGTCCGGTCTGGCCCCACAAGCTCCAGAGATCGCGGAGCCCGCTGGTTTGGCTCAGGGCCCGCCGCCAGGTGATCCGGTCGGCGTAGGCCGGCATCTCGGGGTAGAGTTTCCGGATCGGATCGTCGAGCGAAAGCTTGCCGTCCTTCTCGAGGACCAGCATCGCCATCGCGGTGAACTGTTTCGAGATCGAGCCGACGTCGAGGACCGTGCGGGGCGAGAGCGGGACGCTGAGTTCGAGGCTGGCCAGGCCGTAGCCGCGGGCGTAGCGGATGGCCCCGTCCTGATAGACGCCCAGCGCGCAGCCGGGCGAGTCGGTCCGGTCGAAGGCCCGGAAGACGCTGTCAACCCGGACCGCCTTGTCGTCTCTGGCGCCGATGATGTATTGGGCCGAGGCGGTGCTCGCCATGGCGAGCGAGAGAAGAATCGGGGAAAGAACCAGGGAGTGGCGGCGCATTGGCTTGGTGGTTGGGGTGGATGAAGATGGTTCGCGCGGCGGGGATCGGCTAGTGGGAGGTTCACCGGCCATGGTGCCTCGCGATCTGGGCTGGACTGAGCCGGAAGAACCGGGCAGCGTTGTCATAGAAGATGCCTCGTCTCTCTGCCGCGGTCAGAAAGCTCGCCGATTCGATGGCCTCAATGGCCATGGAAGTAATTACGGGGTATCCGAATTGATCGGTGCCGAACATGATGCGGTCCGCAAACCCCGCCCGCACGAGTCGACGCAGGTAGTCGTGGAACGCGGACTGAGGAATGAGCCAGGTAATGGTCGACACATCGACAGAGACATTCGGATACATGTAGAGCAACGCGACCATCTCGTCGCCAAACGGATAGCCCGCGTTTTCCACGTAGAGGCGGAGTGCGGGGTGCTTGCGGCTCGGATGAACCGGCCTTGGCCGGCACGAAGGTATTCATCCTCGAGCGGGCCTCCCAAAAGAACCCCCATGACGATGTTATGTCGCTGCATCCCGGTCACGACGTCTGCAACGAGGGCGGCGTCGGTGGTCACCACCGGGGGGCGGTGGGCACAGGGCCGCCGGTCGTTGGGGCAGGGAAGGGGTGTTGGCCGGCCATCGGACCCAAGTTGGCGACCGAACGCGTGCACGTGGACGTCGATGATAGGCGGTTTTGTCTGGGTCTGGCCCCCCCGCACGCAGAGCAAGGACAGGAGGCCGAACGTCCAGAGTCCTCGGTTCATGAGCTCTCCATCGAACATGGTGAACCCTCTCCCGAGGGCTTGGCGGTGGAGGTCTCCGCTCTCCTCAATGAGCTACCGCTCACCCCCGCTTGGATGCGGCATGCCAGGCGGCCAAGACGGCGGTTTCCCGTTCGACCGAAATCCCGGCCCCGAGCTTGGCCTGACGCTCGGCGGGGAGCGTGGCGAACCAGCTCAGCGTGTCGCGAGCGGTGTCTGCGAGCGGGCGGAAGGTGAGCCCGGCGGCGATTGCCCGGCTCCGGTTGAACGATCCGAACCCGGCCATCGCCCCCTTGGGCGGAAACCACGCCGGCATATCGGCCCACGGACGGACTTTCTGCTGCTCCAAGAAGTCGGTCGGAACCCACGTGAACGTGGTCGGCGTCGTGGTGACCGCCCGAATGCCGTAGAGCATTTCGGCGATCGACAACTGGGCCTTGGGCCCGACGGTATTAAAGGTGCCGCCGACATCGTCCTCGACGAGTCGAACACACCATTCGCAGAGGTCCCGGGCGTCGATGATCAGGACCGGATCGGTCGGGTCGCCCGGGGAGAGGATTTCGCCGCCCTTGGCGATTCGCACCGGCCAATAGGTGAACCGGTCCGTCGTGTCGCCGGGGCCGACGATCAATCCCGGCCGAACGATCGTGGCGCCGTTACCAAACGCGTCCCGAACCTCCTGCTCGCAGAGGGCCTTGAGCGGGCCGTAGTACTTCTTGGAATCTTCCGACGGCTCTGGGAGCTTGGCGAGCGGCCCGTTCTCGTCCAGGTCCTTCTGGCTGAAGTCACCGAACACGGACAGCGTCGAGACGAAGAGATACCGTTTGACCTTGCCCTTGAGCAGCGTGGCCGAGTCGCGAACATGCCTGGGGACATACCCGGAATTGTCGATCACCGCATCCCAGGTCCGTCCCTTGAGCGCGTCGAGCTTGCCGTCTCGGTCGCCCTCGAGTTTCTCGGCCTCAGGGAAGAGCCCCGGATTGGTCTTGCCCCGGTTGAACAGGGTGACTTTGTGCCCCCGTTTGATCGCGTACTCGACGTGGTGGGGCCCGATGAAGCCGGTCCCGCCCAAGATAAGGATGTTGAGCGGCCGCTTTGCCGGGGCCGGCATGAGGGCCGCCGCCAGCCGGGGCGTGAGACCCAATCCGACTGCTCCTCCGGCCACTGAGGCGGCCCGGAGGAAATCGCGCCTGGTATTCGACATTGAAGCGTTTCCTGATCGAGAGGGGATGGACGAAGAACGTATCGGCGACAAAGCCCGATTGCCAGTTCCCCGACTTGACGGTTACCTGGGGCACCATTTTCAAGCCTTGGCGGCGGAGCCGGCTGGAAACGCTTGGACGACGTCTCCAACGCCCGGCCCCGCCGCCGTGTTCCGAATCAGGGCGCGACGTTCACCTGAATCCAGCTGAAGACCTCGGGGGACTTCGGGTCGATCGTCAGCTTGAGGTAGTTGATCGGCGACGGGTCGGCCGCGCCGGTCCGGTTGATCTCGATGCTCCGGTCGACGATCACTTGGGTGACGTTGGCCGGCGAGGGCACGTTGTAGTACTGCGTGAACCACGGCACGCCGGCGTCGACCCGATACTCGTGGATGTCGCCGGAGATGATCAGGACCGGGCGGCGAAACTTGGTCGCCAACTCGGAGAGCCGGGCCACGAACTCCTGGTGCGCCGTGAAGGACGCGCCGAGGGCCCGGTCTTCCGGATGCCACATGTCGGCCTGGAGGAACAGGACGATGCCCTTGGCGTTGTCCTCCCGTGCCTCCCGGAAGGTCTTCTCGAGCCACCCGATGTTGGCGGCATTCCGGCCCAGGTATTCGGCCTCGCGTGACGCCGTTTCCGCCGCGGTCTCCCCCTTGTTCGGGGCGGCCCGGTCACCAAACCACGGCGCGCGGCCGTTGTTCGACCCAATGACGTGCAGGGTAGCGAACACCACGTCGGCGGCGCCCCACCGGACGTTCTCCGGGTACCCCTTCTGCGCGTGCACGTGCTTCGGCTTCCCGCCCAGGGTCCAGCCGGGGTTCGGGAAGAACAACTCGCGGACTTTGGCCAAGCGCTCGAGCGGGTTGTAGCCGCCGTTGTTGGCGCGGTGGCAATCGGTCCATTCGTTGTCGCCGGGCGTATAGACCAGCGGATCGGCGAAAGTGGCGAACTTGGCGGCGATGTCCGTGAAGTAACCATCGTCACAGGTCGCGCTGCCGGCCTTGATGTCGCCGATGTGGACGACCCGCTTCACGTCGGCGTCCTGGTTGATCGCGGCGATCAGGGTCGGGAAAGACGGCCCGCCGTTGAGCCTGGAATCGGTGTACGGCACGTCGCCGATCACGGCGTAGGTCACGGCCTTATCATCATCATCGTCGTCGTCACGGTCGTTGCGATCGTCGTCGCCCCGGCCGCGGTCGAGCGAGACTTGGTCGGCGGGGGTGGTCGGCGTGGTCTGGCCGCACCCGGTGGCGACAACACCGAGGGCGAGGGCGAGCCAAAGGCTCGACACGAAGCGTTTCATTGGGCCGGTCCGGCGGAAGGTGAGCGAATGGGTCAGAACCCGAACCCTCGCCACCGGGTGCTACGGGCCGGTGACTGTTGCGTCAGGGGTAGGTCACGAAATCCCGCTGGCTCAACGCCGCCCGAGCCGCGGCCTGGGCGACGCCGGCCCCCATGGTCTCGCTCAGGCCGGTCTACACTGGTAGGACTTCGAACCCCTCCCGCCGCGCCGCGCCGGCCAACTGGTGATCGAGGGTCACAAACGGCAAGGCCTTGGGATCGAAGTCGGCCAGCACGATGGCCGCGGCGAGTTGCAGTGAGTCGGCGGCGCGTAAGGGGTGGAGTCGGAGCAGCCGAGTAGCCTGATCTCGGACCCGCTCAACCGGCGGCACCTCCGCCCAACCCTTGGCGGCGGCCACCAAGCGCTGCGTGGCCGCGTTGACACCGCGTTCGTCGAGCCGGCGTTCTCGCTCGAGCCGCGCGAGGGCCGAGGTGCACTCCACGGGCGTCCCCCACCACATCGCGACGGCGGGATCGTCCCGCAATAGAGCGCTCAAGGAATCGGTCCTTGAATCAGGCAACAACAACGGCAGGATGGCGGATGAATCCCAGAACCTCACCGGCCCTCCGCTCGTTCCGCCAGCAGGCCATCGACGGGACTCGGGCCGCGGGCCAGCTTCGGCCAGGGAAGGTCGAGCCACTTGGCGCTCGGGGCCTGCGCCGGCAAGCGGGCGAGCCCCTGTTGGGCCAGGCCGATGACCCGCGACGAGACGCCGCGACCGACCCGGATCGGGACCAGCTGGGCGACCGGAACGCCGCGGTCGGTGATCATGACCGACTCGCCGCCCTGCACTTCCTTGACCAAGGCGCTGAGCTGGTTCTTTGCCACGGAAATCGAGGCAGA
Organism: Gemmatimonadota bacterium; assembly: GCA_043769075.1. Classification (GTDB taxonomy): domain Bacteria; phylum Gemmatimonadota; class Gemmatimonadetes; order Gemmatimonadales; family GWC2-71-9; genus SHZU01. The sequence goes on from JAYVJS010000067.1 coordinate 8,531, forward strand.
TCGCATCTGTCCACTATAGCCAGATAGGCATAGCTATACAAGCTTCAGGCGGCCGCGAATGACCAGGCGATTGTCCGCCCGGCCTGGGCCTTGGTCCTGGCCCGCTTTTCCCGACCGGTCTTTCTTTCAGGGGTGACCGACCCTGCCGCCGCCTACTTTCTCCGAGATCTCGCGATCATCCTGAGCGTTGCCGCGCTCGTGACCGTGGTATTCCAGCGACTTCACCTGCCGCTGGTCCCTGGATATCTCGCCGCCGGCGTGGCGGTGGGCCCGGAAATCGCCCGAGGCTTGATCTCCGATCCGGCCACCATCCGGGCGCTTGCGGAGATTGGCGTTGTCCTGGTGATGTTCTTCGTGGGCCTCGAGTTCCGGGTCCGCCGCGTGGCGCGGTTGGCGCCCCGGCTTGGCCTGGCCGTCATGATCGAGATTTCGCTGATGCTGGTCCTCGGTTTTGGGACGGCCACGTTGCTCGGCTGGGGCGAACTGGAAAGCCTGCTCGCCGCCGGCGTCGTGGCGATCTCGAGTACGGCGGTCATCGCCAAATCGTTCGAAGAAACGGCGCCGGATTGGCGGCTTCGCGATTTGGTGTTCAGTCTGGTCGTGCTCGAGGATCTCGTCGCGATCGTGTTGGTGGCCGTTCTCACGACGATGGCCTTCGGCGCGGCGGTCGATGTCGGGAGCCTCGGCGGGCTCCTTGGCCGGCTTGCGGTTCTCCTGGCGGCCATGGTCGTCGTCGGCCTGCTGACCGTGCCCCCCGTCATTCGGGCGGTCGTGGCGTTAGGCCGGAGTGAGACGATCCTCATTACGGCGGTCGGGCTCACGTTTCTCTTTGCCTTGATCACTCACACCGCCGGCTATTCGGTTGCGTTGGGTGCTTTCCTGGCCGGCGTGTTGATGGCGGAGTCAGGCGTGGGTCATCAAGTCACTCAAGTCGTGCAGCCGGTGCGAGATTTGTTTGCCGCGGTGTTCTTTGTGGCGGTGGGGATGCTGCTCGATCCGGCGGCCGCGGTCGGTGAGTGGCGGACGGTGCTCCTCTTCGTGGTGGTCGTGATCCTGGGCAAGGTGATCGGGGTCTCGATCGGCGCGTTCCTGGCCGGATTCGGGACCCGAACGTCGGTCCAGGCCGGCATGAGTATGGCCCAAATCGGCGAATTCTCGTTCATTATCGCGGGCCTCGGGCTGGCCGGACAGACCGGTGGCCGAGCCCTCTACTCGGTCGCCGTAGCGACGGCGATGGCAACGGCATTTCTCACGCCGGTACTGATGCGGCGGTCGGAGGCGGCTGCCTGGTGGCTCGATCGACGCTTACCGCGACGGATCCAAACCTTTACGTCGTTGTACACCGCCTGGGTGGAGACGTTGTCGGTCGGCCGAAGCGAAGCCGGCGATCGCGGCCCCTGGCGCCGGATGCTGGCCTGGCTGGCGCTCGACGCCGCGCTCGTGGCCGTCGCGTTGATCGGGGCGAGTTTCCAGCTGACTCGGGACGCCGGATGGCTGGAATGGCTCGGCGTTTCAACGGGAGTCGAGCGGCCGCTGATCCTAACGGTGGCGGCCGCGGCCGCCTTGATCTTTGGAACCGGGTTGGTGCGGACCGCCCGCCGGCTCGCTCGGATGGTGGCGGAGTCGGTCGTGCCCCCGGTGGTCGCGGGGTTGGTGGATCAGGGCCGGTCGCCCCGACAGGCTCTGCAAATTACGGTCGAGATCGCCCTCACGATCGCGGTGGGGATTCCGTTGGTGTTGGTGACGCTGCCATTTCTTCCGGCGTTTGGGGTGCCACTGATGGTTGGGGCCGTCCTGGTGCTGCTCGGGTTTGCGTTCTGGCGAACGACAAGCGATCTCGATAGCCATACCCGAGCCGGCGCCGAACTGGTGGCGCATGTCTTGGCCCGCCAGGGAACGGGGGGCGCCGGATCCCTCGACCAAGTCCGGGGAATGCTACCGGGCCTCGGAGAGTTGTCACCGATGCGGGTTGAGGCTGGATCGGCGATCGCCGGTAAGACCCTGGGCGATCTCAACCTCCGAGGTCGGACCGGGGCAACCATCGTCGCGGTCGCTCGGGAGGGAGGAACCCGGTTGGTGTTCCCCGCCGCCGGTGATCGGCTGGAGGAGGGCGATCTGATTGCCGTGACGGGCAGTCATCAGGCCATCTTGGCCGCGGAAGCGCTCGTGCACGGAAACGATGCTCGCCCGGAACCAACCCCGATTGTACCGAAGGGCCCTAAGGCTTCACCCAGTTGATGAACCCGGTGATGATCAATGCGTTGCTGAAGTCGATGAAGAACGCCCCGACCATCGGTACCACGAGGAAGGCCCGCGGCGCCGGTCCAAACCGTTCGACCACACTGCGCATGTTAGCCACCGCGTTCGGCGTGGCGCCGAGGCCGAAGCCGCAATGCCCGGCCGCCATGACGGCCGCGTCGTAGTCTTTGCCCATCACCCGGAACGTCACCCAATAGGTAAAGAGCCCGAGAAACGCCACCTGGGCGGTCAAGATGACCAACATCGGGAGCGCGAGGTCGAGGAGTTCCCAGAGTTTGAGCGACATCAGCGCCATCGCCAAGAACAACGACAGGGCCACGGTGCCGAGATCGTCGACGACCCGCTGGTTGAGCCGGATGACCTTGCTCACGTCGAGTGTGTTACGGAAGACCGCCGCGACGATCATCGCCCCGATGTAGCCGGGCAACGTCAAGTATTGTTTGAGCCAACCGCTCAATACGGACCCCAGGGCCATCGCCACGAGAATGACGGCCATCGTCTTGAGCAGGGTGTACGCGGTGGCGGCTTCGCCTTCGGGCTCGGTGTCAATCTCTTCGTCGAGCGCATTCGCCGACACGGGCGGAGCGACGGCCCCCGCTGCGACGGCCAAGCCCTTTCGTCGGACCAAGAGCGTGGCCACCGGCCCGCCCAAGAGGCCGCCGCTGACCAACCCGAACGTTGCCGCCGCCATCGCCAGGGTCACGGCGCCGCTGAATCCGTTCTGCTCCTCCATCAGTTTGCCGAAGGCCGCCCCCGTCCCGTGGCCCCCGGTCATCGTGATCGATCCGGAGATCAGGCCGAGGAACGGATGGACGTCCATGGCGGTGGCCAATCCGACCCCGAGCAGATTTTGGCAGACCGCAACGACACTGGCCAGAACCCAGAAGACCACCACCTGCGGTCCGCCGACCCGAAGGAGTTTGAAACTCGCACCGAGTCCGATGGTGGTGAAGAACGCGATCATGAGCGGAGCTTGCAGCGTCGTGTCGAACTCGACGGCGAGCATCCCGGCTTGGCGGAGGACCAAGGACAAGGCCGCAAACAGAAAGCCGCCGATGACCGGGGCCGGGATGTTGAACCGGTCGAGCACGCCGATCCGTTTTCGGACGCCGTAGCCGAGGAACAGGACCACCGCCGCCAGGGCCAGGGTCTGGATCATGTCGAGCTTGAGAGTGAACGGCATGCTGGTAGAGTATCCCCTCCAGCACGGATGCGCCACGGCTCCCCGGGTTCCTCGGCCGTCAAGCAGCCGGCGGGTACCGGTTACGTCGGCGGCGCGATCAGGTAGTCAGCCGGCGGCTCTTGGCCGAGGAGATGCCGGACGACGTAGTCCCAGGTCCGGCGGATCACATAGGGGTACTGGGTCATGTTGTGATCGGCGTCGGGTAGTATCAGCAGGTCGAAGCTCTTATTGGCTTTGATCAACGCATCGACCAGCGCAATCGTGTGCGCCGGATGAACGTTGTCGTCCAAATCGCCGTGCATCAGAAACAGCTTGCCTCTGAGGCCGGCGGCATGGGTCTTGTTGGCCGCGGCCTCGAAGTTATCGGTCTTTCGCACCGTATCGCGCATCAAGAGCCCCTGGAAGCGTTCCCCCCAGCCCGAGTAGTAGGTCCGGTTGTCGTGGTTGCCTGCGGTGGACACCGCCACTTTGTAGAAGTCCGGGTACCTGAGCAGCGCGTCGGTCGAGGCGAAACCACCGCCGGAGTGTCCGTAGATCCCGACCCGGTCGAGATCGAGCTCTGGCATCCGAACGGCCAGCTGCTTGATGGCGGCCAGGTGATCGGGGATGCCGTTGTCTCCCATGTTGCCCCACCAGGTCGTATACAGCGCCTTGGCCCGCCCGGTGTTGCCGAGCGCGTCGATCGATACGACGACAAACCCGAGTTCGGCGATGGCCTGCACTTGGCCGGTCATCGGATAGTTGAACGGGTCGCGGCTGGGGTAAAAGCTCTTGACCGTCGGGCTGATCAGCGGGCCCGGGTAGATGTGGTCGAGCACCGGGTACTTCCGGGTCGAGTCGAACCGGCTGGGTTTCCAGATCACGCCCCAGATATCGGTGATCCCGTCCCGGGCCTTGGCGGTAAAGATCTGGCCGGGCCGCCAGCCGGTGGCCAGCAAGTCCGTGATATCGGCGCGTTCGACCTCCGACAGCACTCGACCGTCGGCTCCGCGAATCACCGAGACAGGTGGCTCACTGATCGTCGAGTAGGTGTCGAGAAAGAACTTCCCCGACGGCACCGCCGTGACCTGATGATTGGATTTCTCGGGTGACAAGAGGGTCAGGCCGGTTCCGTCGAGATTGACCGAGTATAGCGCCAGATAGTCGGGATGCCGGTCGGCCTCCCGTCCTTTGGCCGTGAAGTACACTCGGCCCAGCGTTTCATCGACACCGAGGAGCGCGGCGACGATCCATGGGCCGACGGTCACTTGATTCTTGACCGTCCCGTCCGCCCCGTGCCGGTAGAGATGGGCAAAGCCATCGCGCTCCGCCAGCCAGAGCAGGTCGCCGTTCTTGAGGATCTTCCAGTTGGTGGCGTTGGCGAAGAGGTCGACCGAGCCGATCACGTAGGTAGCGCTGCTGTCGGCCAGGATCTGGGTGACGGCGCCGGTCGCTGGATTGGCGGCGAGCAGCCGGACCTTCTTCGGCCCTCGGTTGACGTGGGTGAAGAGCACCCGGTCGCCCGACGGCGCCCACTGGAGCGTCGCGCCGCCGAAGCTATACAGCGACACCGCGGGCTGCGGGGCGGCGTCAATCCGGCGGACTTCTTTCGTCCCGACGTCGGCCAGGTACCACTCGGTCATCTCGACGATCGAATCGCCCGGGAGAGCATACGGAAATCGGAAATGGACCGGCCGGGTTGGCGTCATGCTGATCAGGTCGACGGTGCCGACCTTTCGTTCATCAACGCGGACCACCGCCAGCCGCTTCGAATCAGGCGACCAGACCACGTTAGGCCGCGACGGGAGCTTGAGCCGAACCTGTCCGGCGCGCGGCGTACCGGCGCCGTAGCCGTACCCCTCGACGCCGTCGGTGGTGAGCTTGGTGGAGTCGGTGCCGCCCACCGGCCGAAGCCAGAGATTGTAGCCGGAGACAAAAGCATCCCACCGTTCGTCGGGCGAGCGGACATAGCGGGTGAGGTTCGGCAAGGTATCCGCGGCGGCACAGCGATAGCCGCCGAGTTCGCAGCGGAAGCCGCGTTTGCCGATTCGAATCCGGATGGCGCGCTCGTCTTTGCCGTCGCGGTCGAAGGCGAAGGCTTGGAACGGGAGCTTCCGCGGATCAAGGGCGGTATCGGCGGCCACTGACAGGGCTGCCGCCAACCGGCCGTTGTCGAATAGTGTCGCCTTGGTCCCGGTCGTAGGGTTCATGGTGACGAACTCGAAGCCGTGCCGGGTATTGACCCGATACCAGAACCGGGCGCTGTCCGGATACCAGGTTGGAGCGACTTGATCGTGGTAGGTGTGACGGAGGGCGTTCCAGGTCAGAAACTGCTCGGCCCGTGGGTAATCGGCCTGGCCCAAAAGCGGGCCGGCGCCAAAAAGCAGCCCAACCACTGCTAGCAGAAGCGGGATCACTCGATTGTCCTTGTTGGGGAGCGCACAACGAAGCTAGAGGATATCTTGGCTCCTGGTTTGGGACCAGTCCCGCCCCGCCGCGAGCTACAGCAAGAGGAGCGATGATCTACGCGCTTACCCGGCGCGCCAATGCGTTCGGCATCGGCGACTATTTGAGCACCGACGGGGCCGACATCCGTGGCCTGGTCACGCTGCTGTCCTACGAGCAAGTATTCGATGACGGCCGGCTGCCGATTGGGGCCTACCTGTTCGCCGGTCTCGACCAGATCACGGCCACCGAACTGGAGATGGTAACGCGCGCGCGGGAAGCCCTGGCCTCCGCGAGCCCTTCCACGCCGAGGTTTAACGACCCGCTCCGATGGCGGCCCCGGCTTGCGCTGTTGCGGGCAGCGGTTGATGGCGGCTTCAATAACTTCCGGGCCACCCGGGCTACCGACCGTGATCGCCACCGCCGGTTCCCCGTGTTCATCCGATCCGAGCTGGAGCACACGGGAAGCCTATCGCCGCTCCTATTCGACCAGCCGTCGGTCACCAGGGCCTTGGTGCGGGCCCTGCTCGATGGCTATCGGTTGCGGGACCTCCTCATCATCGAGTACTCCGACACCTCCGTGGATGGCGTCTTCACCAAATACTCGGCGATGGCGTTAGGATCGCGCATTGTACCCAGGGCGGTGGCCACCAGCCGGGAGTGGGTTACCAAGCACGGCGGGTCCGATTCCAACCGCGAGGCCGCTGACCGGGACCTCCGGTACGTCGAGGGAAATCCCCACGAGGCGTGGGTGCGCCGGGTGTTCGAAATCGGCGGGGTCGACTATGGACGGATCGATTACGCCCTCGTCAACGGCGCGCCTCAGGTCTGGGAGATCAACACCAATCCGACCATCGGCGCGAATCTGGCTCTGGAGGAATCGTCGGCCAAAAACGCACCATTGGCCCCGGGCGGGGCCGATGACTCGCTCTACTACAAGGAACGCGGCAACCGCCTCTTCTACCAGAAGTTCGGCCGAGCGATACAGGACTTGTCGGAAACAACGAAAGTCGCGATGGCCGCCGATGGCGTTGGCTCTAAGCCGGTCCGGATCGCGATCTCGAGTGCGGAGCGCCGTCGGATCAGCCGGGAACGAATCGAGCGCGAACGGGTGTTGGCGCGAGCGACCATGGTGACCCGGATTGCCGCTCCGATGCTGGCCGGATATCGGGCCATTCGTCGCGCGGTGGGGCCGGCTCGGGCCGGCTATTAGGGGCTACCCGCCGCTGACCCAGCCATTGAATTTGGGCTTGATGCTGATTGCCGTCGGCGGCCAACGTGACTGACCCGTTCCTCGCCTAACCGGATTGCCGCCAGGCGAGTAGGCCTGATCGATGGCCTATTGCGTGCTGCCCGCCGCAGTTGCGACATCGACAGGAACGCATGATATTAACGAACTGCTTGAGGCGCATGACGGGTCGATTGCTCTCGGGTTGCGTCGTTGCTTGAGCGCCTTGAGCGGCCAGATTGGCCCGGCGAACCTGACCTGCCTAACCACGCCGGTTGGCGGTACCCTCACGCTCGGAGCTTGTGACGTGACCAAGGACACCCGGCCGATGTTCTGTTTTACACTCGATACGGAGCCAGATAACCTCTGGGAAGTTCAGGATACGTTGAAGTTCTCGCATTTCGAATTCTTGGCTGACTTCCATTCCGAATTGACTCGTCGTGGGGCGCGACCGACCTACCTGACCACCAGCGAAGTCGCCGAGGACCCTGGTTCCCGGGCCGTGATGCTGCGGATTCTTGAAACCGGAAGCGCGGAGGTCGGGGCCCACTTCCATACCTGGACACGGCCATGGCCGTTCACCGTTCCGGCCCTGGGCGCCCCGCCACTCCAAGCCATGGCGCATCAGCTCGGCCCCGAGGTTGAGGAGCGCATGCTGTCGTTCACCTGCGAGTCGCTCTCGCGGCACTTGGGCACTCGACCCGTTTCGTATCGCGGTGGTCGATGGTCGTTGGGCCGGAACAGCATCGGTGCCCTTCAGAACTGCGGAATCAAAATTGATACGACCGTGACACCGGGTCGTTCCTGGACCGATCCAACCCACCGGTTGGTCGATGGGCCGGACTATCGCGAGTTTCCAAGGCGGCCGTTCTTCCTGCAGCCCGGCTCGCTTGAACCGCGGAGCTCTGGCCCCGTGCTTGAGCTTCCGGTCGGCGCGGCCCACCGACCAGCCACTGGGGTTCGTTCGGTGATAAACGCGATGCGCCGCCGGCTCCGAACCCCGCCCGCGGCACCGCGGTCGAAGTTGGATTGGGTGTGGCTCCGCCCGACCTCGATGTCTCTTCCGCAACTCTCCGGGTGCCTGCGGGGCCTTGCCGCCGACACGATCCCAGTGTGGGTGGCAATGATTCATTCGTCGGAGATCATCCCCTGCGTCCCCTTGAAGACAGATGAAGCCGTTCGGGCATTCAAGGAGCGGTGTTTCCGACTGGTCGAAGAAGCGCAGGAGCTGGGGGCGCGCTGCGCCACGCTCCGCGAAGCCGGGGAGGCGTATGGCAACGCCGGCGCCTGAGTTCGCTGTCGTAACGTCGTCGGGGGTGGAAGCCGGGCTGGTCTTGAACTATTTGCTCAAGACCACGTCGATTCGGATCAAGCGCGTCTATGTCGAGGGGGCTGGCGAGCCGAGCAAGCGAACCGTTTCGAAGCCCGCCCCGTTGCTCGATCGGCTCAACTGGCACGTGTCATTGGCTGCTCGCATTCCTCGGGTGTATCGCTGGCGGGCGGTCAGCCGGTTGACCGGGTGGAGTCATCTCGACGCGTTGTCGAAGGTCGAGCGCCTCCATCAGGGTCTGTTCGACTGGCTCTGTCCGGAGGCGCGGGATCCGGAGCGGGCGCCGGTCGGCCGCCTTCTTGTTCCCCTGGCGGAGGTTGCCCGCGAGCACCAGATCGAAATTGTGGAGACGCCGAACATCAATCGGCCCGAGAGCGTCGAGTCGTTAAGGGCGCTTGGTCCTGACGTTATCATTGGACTTGGGACCCGGATACTCTCCCCCGGGGTACTCGCCACTGCCAAGCGAGGCGTCCTCAACGGACACTCCGCGATTCTTCCGGCATACCGTGGGTCGGTGGCGGAGTTCTGGCAACTGGTGGGGGGGGAACGCGAGACCGGCGTAACCATACATTGGATGGCGCCTCGAGTAGATTCGGGGGCGATTTGTGCGATTCGCCGCTGGCCGATCCCGGAAGGGGCAGACCATTTTTCACTCCGGCTTCGATCGCTATTCTATCGACTCCCGCTCTGGCAAAAGGTCGTCGGCGACCTGCTCCTCGGCATCGAACATCGGATCGAACAGGGTCCTTCGCCGACCCGCACTTTTCTGCGTCCGACCCAGAAAGAACTTTTCGATTTCTACTGCCGGCAAGCAAACCGCAGGCTTTGATCGGCTCCGCTCCCGCACCGAAAGTCGGCGGGCTCAGAGAGGCCTTGGCTGAACAGGAACCCTCCACCGCCGCCACACCGAAAATGCCGGCACGCCGGCCGCCGAAATGAGTAAGTTCACCACCGCGATCTCCGGCGTCTCCACCACCGCGTCGCCGATCAGCCCCACGGCCACGAGCGTCCACACGGCAGCGAGCCACCCCACCGCGGGAGCGGCGAACGGGCGGGCGAGATCAGGTCGGGTTCGTCGCAACCGCCACACGGCGATCGCAGCGAAGGCCGAAAACGGCATGAAGCCGAGGACGAAGGTCGCGGCGAGTTGGTCGAAGGTTCGGCTCGAGGCATACAGGCAACCGAGCGCGGCGTGGAGGGCGATCGCATAGAACGGGGTGAGCTTGACCTGTCGCACCGTGCCGAATCGGGCAAAGAGGTGGCCCTCCTGCGCCATCGCGAAGAACACCCTCGGGTCCGACAGCACGCAGCCGCCGAGCGACCCAAGGGCTGCGATGACGACCATCACCGCCATTGCCGTGGCGGCGCCCGGCCCGACGGTGCGGCCCACTGCCTCGGAGAGCGCTAGGGGCGTCGCTGCAATCGCGGGGACCGGCAGTACGTACAGTAACGCGACGTTCACCGCCACGAAGAGCACCATCGCGAAACCAACCCCCCCGATCAACGCTCGCGGCACCGCGCGTTGTGAGTCCCGCACCTCGCCGCCGAGCGCGCAAAAGCCCGAGGCGCCCTCATACGACCAGAGTACCGCCACGAAGGCCAGCAGAATGCCCGATGCCGACAACGGCGGCCCGCTCGATCCGTCGGCAAAGGCACCACCGCCTCCCGGACCGAACAATGCAATGAGGACGGTCAGACCGATCAGGGCCGCCAGCTTGGCGCCGGTGGTGATGTTCTGAAGGATGGCCCCGAGGCCCGTGGAGTGGCTGTTCGCCGCGGAGAAGGCGACGATCAATGCCATGGCGATCGGCCGGCGGGCCCCGTCACCGAATCCGATGAGAGGTCCGAGGTACTCCGCGGCCAGCGTGGCGAGCGTGGCCCACGCCGCGGGGTTGATCAGCAGGAACGTCCAGCCGTAGACGAACGCCATCCGCTCCCCGAAGCCCTCGCGCATGAAGACATACATGCCCCCGGCACTCGGGAAGAGCGCGCCTAACTCCGCCAGTAACAGGGCAAGGGCCACCGACAACAAGCCGCCGGCGATCCACAGCGACACAATGATCCCGGGGCTGCCGACCAACCCGGCGACGGTCGTCGGGACTCTTAGGATTCCGCTTCCCACCATCACGCCAACAACGGCCGCGGTCGCGGTCCAGGTATTGAGGCGACGGGGAAGGGAAGGCTGGGTGTCGGCCGGCAATGGCTCCGCGATCAGGTCCGGTGTGGTCAGGCGCGTCGGGTATTCAACAGGATATCCCTTCCTGGGGCTAAGAGACAGGTCGTGTCCGTTCGCTCGGGGGCCTTCGCATCCTACACCGCAAAGCCGCGCGCCTTGAGCGCGGCCACTACGCTCGGCCGCGCCAGGCTCTCAGGCGGCTCATTCCACCGGTTATACGACGCCGGCCGGGTCGCGCCGGCGTCGACGAGCAGGTGGATGATCGCAGGATAGTCCTCGTCGTTCGCGCCACCAGCGTAACAGGATCCGTGCGCGCACCATGCGATCGGTGAGCTCCCATAGCGGGAGTCGCGGACGTTCACTGGCGCGCCGGCGTCGAGCAACAACCGCACCATTTCGACCCGGCCATTCCATGCGGCCCAGTGGAGCGGCGTTCCACCCCACTCACCCTCATCGGTGAGCGGCCAACGAAGTGAGATCATGACTCGGACCGCGCCGAGGTCCCCGCGGGTAACGGCCTCGCCCAGCGCGCCGCGCTCGCTCGGTCCCAAAGCGCCCACGAGGCCGGGGTTCGCAGCCACCAGGGCCCGCGCGTCGTCGACACGCCGGCCCGAGCAGGCGGCGAGCAGCTGGTCCACCGGCGTCAGGGCGGTGTCGGCGCCCGCGGCGGTCAGATAGACGGCAGCGCCCTCGTGGCCGGCCCGCACCGCCAGGCGGTAGGCAGTCAAACCGTCATCGCGGCGCCCGTTCACCGGCGCGCCGTGGGCCACCAGCGCCCGTAGTACCTCCACGTCATGACCCACCGCCGCGGCTCGATGGAGCGGGGTCTCCCCGGCCTGAGGCTGGTCAGCGCGCCCGCCATAGCTCGGCACGCTCGGGTCGGCGCCGTGCTCGAGAAGCCAGGTCAGGCCGCGGAGCGCTTTGGGTGTGATGGGATTGTCGGGAGTATGCGCCGCCAGGAAATGAAGCGGTGTGTTGCCGTGGCGATCAGGCCCGCGATGGAGGTCGGCGCCGAACTCGGCCAGCACCGTGAGGCAGTCGCGATGGTCGTGCTGGGCCGCGTGATAGAGGCTTTCGCCATCGGTGGGCTTGGCGCCGCGCTCGAGTAGGAGCCGGACCACGGCCACGTTCCCGCGGTTGGATGGGAAGTAGAGCGCCGGGATCTTGTCCGCCACGTCGGGGAGCGGGGCCGACGCATTCGGATCGGCACCGGCATCGAGGAGTGCCCGCACGGTGGCGAGGTGCTGGCCGGGGCTCACACCGAGCGCCTGCTTGAGCTCCTCGTGGACCGCGTAGAGCAGCGGCGCGAGCTGGTCCCCCGGGCTTAGCGCCGAGGCGAGCGAAGCGTCGGCGGCAAGCATCGCCTCGACCGTAACCGTGTCGCCCACGGCGGCGGCTGTGTGGATGCTGTAACGCGCGATCGCCGGGGTGGCCGCAAGAAGCCCCCCGGCCGTATCGGCATCGTCCTCCCGAAGAGCCTTGAGGAAACGGGCGGCCTGCGCGTGGATCGGGTCGACCCGCTCGAAGAACCTCTTCAGCGTGGTCCAGTTGCTGTGCCCGAGCATTCGAGCCACGGCATGCTGGACGTCGGCGAGCCGGACTGATTCGGCGACGTCGGGGTCGCTCAGGGCCGAGAGGCCCGGCAGCTGCTCGCGCAATTGGCCGATCACCACGCCGTCGCCGGCGCGGGCCTGCTTGAGGAGGTGCTTGGCTTGGTTACGGATCTGGTCGAGGGCGTGCCGATCGCCGCCCGCCGGCGGTGGGTCGTGGCTGGACATGATACGATCTCCGTAATGCCCGGGTCCGCACCGCGGGGCTGGAGTTCGTAGGCGTGCGACAAACTCCGCAACACGACAGGTGGGAGGCCCTTTCCGCGGACGGGTGGCGCCCTGCGCGCCGTGCCCTGATACTCGGCGCTACGGACAATCAGCGCAAGGGGGCGGTAGTATGTAGACTACCATCAGATGCTGGCGCGTCCTGGGATCCGAGGACCCAATGACCTTCGACTACGCGGCCTACTACCGCCGACCCCAAGACTTGAAACGGCTTCAGATGCCGGCCGAAGCCATTCGGTGGCTCGAGCGGTGGGAACCACCGGCCCGTCCGCATCAGATCGTGCTCTAACTTGGCTGCAACATCCTCCGCACCCCCGACCTTGCCGCCGACGTGGTGGCGGTGTTCGAGGCGTTAGGTCTCGACTTCGTGGCGGTGGCCGGGGTCCAGTTCTGTTGCGGGGTCACCTGGGATCACCACGGAGACGAGGCCAAGGGGCAGGCCGTCTCTTCGACCACGCTCGATCGGCTGGCGTCGTTCGGGCCTTCGCTGGTCGTTCATTGGTGCCCGTCGTGTGACGTCCACTTCAGCGACGTCGTGACCGGTCGGGACCGCCAAGTCCTCCCGTTTGAGGTCACCAGTGCCGCGGCGTTTCTCGCCGAGCTGGCTCGGGCGGGCCGGATCCCCTGGAAGAACCCAGTGCCGAACCGGGTGGCGCTGCATGGCCACGTCGGGCGGAGTGGTCACCACCACGGCCAGCGACGAGCCCGGGAGGATACCGAGCAGGTTGGCGCGATCCTCCGATCGATACCCGGGCTCGAGTACCTCGGCGTGATCGAGGCGCCCCCGGACCTCGACTACGACTGTGGACCCAGCATCACCGGGCTCGAGCCAAGTCGCTGGAAGGCGATTCGCGCCGAGCTTTGGTCGAAGCTCCGGGCAACCGGCGCCGATCTCGTGGTCACGAAATCCCATGCTTGCCAGCGGGAGTGGTGTAATCTCGCCAGTGACGCAGTCGCCGTTCGGTGTTACATCTCGATCGTGGCCGACGCGTTGGGCTGCCGGGGAAGCTACCGGAGCAACCTGATGAGGGAGTTTAAGTCGATCGGCGACGCCGAGGGATTGGTCCAGCTAACCAGAAGGAACTGGACCAGCCACGGGGTGACTGAATCTGAGGCGCGCGAAATGGTGGCGCGGTACGATTGGTCAGGACGAACGCCCGAGTTGCCCTCGCCCTAAGCGGGTCGGCGCCGTGGCGACACTGGCGGAGACGGGCTAAACTCCGCTTCGACGAGCTGGAGGCGAAGATGGCTGGATGTCTATGGGTCCGGGTCTCGATGGTCGCGGTGCTCGCAACGGGCGTAGCTCGAAAGCTCGCGGGGGCTCAAACGTCGGACGATCAGGGGGGATACGATCGGGCCGTAACGACCCTCAGTGGCGCCGGCCGGCTGGCTGGTTTGGTCGCTACATGGTGCGGCCAACGGGTCCCGCAGCTGAAAGAGGCGGCGGACCAAGCGTTCGAGACCTGGCGGGTCGAGCAGGGCCTTCCCGACGTCGAGGCCCGTCTCGGTGCTCTTGATCCGAAGCTGCGAATCTCGCTCGACGAAGGAGTCGAGGCATCCAAGCCGGCCCTGTACGAAAAGCTCGAGGCCGGCCCACCCGCTTCGGTCCTTTGCCGCGATCTCGGTGGCTTCCTCGCGAAAAACTTAGACCTTCGGACTCAAAACGTGGCACTGTACCGGACGATTGCCGCTAACCACGCCCCGACGATCCCGGTCACGCGCGTTCCGGTGGCGGGAGGTGGTACGCTCTACACGCCGGCCCAGCTTACCGCGCTCGCCGAGGGGGCTCGGGAAGCAGCCCGGAAGGATGCCGAGGCCGACGCCGGCAACCAAGCGCTGGCGGCTCTCGGCCTGGTGTATGTGACCGGGGTGCCGGACAACAGCAACATCCTCGGCTACGAAACAGTGCGCGGCAAGAGCAAGGCCAGCGTCAGCTGCCTTTTCCTGGGAGACGATGACTTCGAAGAGCTCGGCCTGTTAGGCAAGCCCGTGGTGATTCGGGGCCGGGCTCGGAGCCTTCGGCGGAGTTTCCTTGATTTCATCGACTGCGAGGTCGTGGCTGGCGCGAGCGGGCTGACTGCCTCGACGATCGGGGAAGACCCGGGTTTGATCCTGGGCCCGGGTGCCATGACTGCGGGCGTGAATCGCGGCATCGCGGCAGGCGACATCGACGGTGTCTATCTCGAGCGGAATACCGGGTTCGGCGTGGGCGGCATGGTCGTCATCCGGTTCGATCCGGTGCTGTTGCTCAAAGATGGCTGGGCGTACGACGGTTGGACCGTGACGCCGGCCGACCTCGACGTGGCGCTGTCGCGGAAAAACGAGCCGAAGGCGTGGCGGCGGTACGAACGGCGCGGTGACCAAATCCGGATCCAGAACAGCAAGGGGGTCTGGTCTGACTTCGAGCGGTGGAACCGAGTGCTGCCCGCGAGCCCGGGTGACCGGATCGTCGGGAAGTTCACTCACCTCGGTGGTGGAGGCAACATCGCGACCGGCGGCAGCACCATGATTGCCGCCTTCAGCGCCTACACCTTTGCCCGGGACGGTACTTTCACCTCGGAGTCGGCTGTCGGCGCGTCGGGCGGCAACGAGGCCACGGACCCCCGGGGTCCTCCCGGCGTCGTGACCACGAGCCAGCGCTCATCCCAAGGCAGCTACGTTCTCGATGGCTACACCCTCGAGTTGCGGTACGGCAACGGCCGAATCATTCGACGAGCCTTCCTCTGGTTCGATGACAAGGAGAAGGACTCGATTTTCATTGACGGGACCGCGTACCTCCTGGCCAAGTGACGGTGGGGCTGCCCTCACTGGCCAAGTAGCTCCTAGGTGGGATACACTTGGGGGGCCTCCCACCAAGCTATCTCATGCGTTGTGTCTCACTGCTGTGCCTCGGCATGTTCGCCGGGTCTGGCTCTGTCGCCGTCGGACAGCAGGCCCCCGCCCGCTATGACGTCTACCTCTATGGCGTTCGCGCGGCCGAGCTGACGGTCTCGGGCAGCCGCAAGACCCCGACCTATTCAATTCGGAAGAAGGGCCTCGCTTCCAACGTCTGGTCGCCGGTCCACTCGGTTCCGTTGGCTGCCCTGGCGGCGGATACCGGGTTTCGGCTCTGGGGGTCGATTCGAGATTTCCCGACCCAGTTAGCCGGCCTGGAGACGATCGACTGGAAATCTCTCGAACTCGTGGGCTGGCCCGACCGGACCTCGATCTACGAGCGGGCCCGCGAGCTCGGGGCCACCGTGGCAGGCAAGCGGGCCACAGCGACTCGGTGGAACAAGCGCGACGCCGTTCGGCCGATGGACATCGTCGTCGGGCCGACCAATCAGTTCATCGCGGGGATCGATTCGCGAGCCGACATCGTGGTCGTGAAGCGGGGCTTCGAAGGCTTCACTAACCTCGCCGCCTGGAACGACCCGAGTGTATCGCAAGCTAAGTACGGCTTCCGGAGCTTGCCGAAGCAAATGATGCCGGCCGCCGACGGGGGTGGTTTGGCCACCTTGGTCTACCTGCCGAGTGAGGAAGCCAAAGGCCCCTTTCCGACCGTGTTCATCCGGACGCCTTACGGGATTTCAGGCCTGATCGACGGCTACTGGCACTATGCCGCTCGGGGCTTTGCCGTGGTCCTCCAAGCGGTCCGTGGTACCAGCTACTCCGATCCGGCCGGTCGCTCGGAAGGGCAGCTCGAACTGATGGTCAACGAGCCGGTCGACGGGAAAGCAGCGCTCGAGTGGATCACGAAACAACCTTGGTCCGACGGAAAGATCTGCATGCAAGGCGGCTCGTACGTCGGGTACACCCAGTGGACCGCGGCCATGGCCGGCAATCCCGCCCTCAAGTGTTTGGTGCCGGAGGTGTCGATGGGGACGGCGTTCACCGACCAGCCCTATGTCGGCGGCGGGATGCTAGTCGGGATGGCTTACTACGCCTTCTGGATGCACGATCGCAAGTTGCTTCCGGGCCGAACCTGGACCGATGTCCTGGCTCACCGCCCCTTGGTGACGCTCGACGACTATGCCACCGGAAGCTCGGTTGCAAGCTGGGACAACCAAGTCCTGAACGCCGTCAACGGCCCGTTCTGGAAAGGTCAAGATTGGACCAAGGCGCCGATTCGCCCGGACGTGGGCGCCTTCATGTTCAGCGGCTGGTTTGATGACGACCTAACCGGCACCTTGAGCAACTGGGCGTTGATGGCCCGGATCGGCACCGCTCCGCAGCGATTGATGCTCGGCCCCTGGAAGCACGGGGCCAACATCGATCGCGCCCTGAACGGTTACAGCTATGGACTCGATGCCCTCCGCGATGACACCTGGTTGTTGAAGCAGCAGTGGTACGATCACTTTTTGAAGGGCGTCGACAACGCCGTCACCAGGACCAGGGTCGAGTACTTCGTCCTCGGTGACAACGAATGGCGGACCGCGACCGCCTGGCCACCGAAAGAGGTCGAACCTCAGCAATGGTATTTCCATAGCGACGGCCTCGCCAACCGAAGATTTACATCCGGCAGCCTGACCCGCGCCGCTCCAACGGGCGACCAGCCGTCCGAGCAATACCAGTATGATCCCAAGAACCCCGTCCCCAACTGGATGAGCTTCGAGCAGATGCAGCGGTGGGAGGACGTCCAGACCTTCCAGTGGGACATGAAGGACATCGAGGCCCGGCACGACGTGGTCACCTTTACCTCAGCGCCTCTCGAGCAGGACCTGACCATTGCCGGAGACATCCTCGCGGTCGTCCACGCGTCCACCGACGCCAAGGACACCGACTGGTGGGTCCACGTGTCCGATGTCGATCCCCGGGGGCGATCCAACCGGCTGACCCTCGGCTCGATTCGGGCCCGGTTCCGCCACCTCCAAGATCCCCGGTTCCGAGTGCAGGGCTCGAACTTCGAGAAGGAAGAACTGTTGTCGGGAAACCTCGCTGACGTCGTGCCCTATCAGATCGGCATCAAGGGCGTGGCGAACACGTTCAGGAAAGGCCACCGGATCCGGGTCGCCATCATGAACGCACTCGACAACTACACCTTCCCGAATTCCAATACCGGCGGGGATGAAGCCCGCGTGACCGAGACTGTGGTGGGCACCATGAAGATTCATCACACGAAGGTCTACCCGAGCCACGTCATCCTGCCGGTCTTGCCACGGAGGACGCCATGAAACTGAACGCCATGAAACCGTGTGGCCGCTACCTAACGGGGCTGGTCCTCCTCTCACTGTGGTTGCCCCGGGTGGTCCTGGCGCAAGGCCTACGGCCTTGGAGTGTCGAGACGCCGACCGGGGCGACTCGATCGCTTGACTTCACAGCGACCGAGGGGACCTGGACCAGCCTGTCGATCGCCCCTGATGGCCGGTCGATGGTCTTCGATCTGCTTGGGCACATCTACGAAATGCCGATCGAGGGCGGCACCGCCAGGCGGCTCACCGACGGCCGGTCCTGGAATCTGTTCCCACGATACAGTCCGGACGGACGATGGATTGCGTTCGCGTCGGATCGCTCGGGGAGCCAGAATATTTGGCTGATGGACCGTCAGGGCGGCGGGCAACGGAACCTGAGCCTGTCTCGGGGGAACCTCTACAAACCGGTCTGGTCTCCGGACGGCCGCCGGATTTACGCCGGGATCACCAACGACGGGGGTCCGAACGGCATCATGGCGTTCGAGTTGGCCGGTGGCGGGCAAATGTTGGTCCCGGGGGGCGGGCTCAACGCCGGCTCGGCTGAGCCCGGCGGGGCGGGGGTGGTGTTCGAACGAGGCGGCCGGCCGGTCTACCCCTTCGAGTTCAATCCCTACGTTGTGCCCACCGGCGGATCGACCGTCGAACGATTCGATGTTGGCACCGGTGAAGTGACGATCCTGATGGACCGGATCGGGGGCGCCTTTGCTCCCGCTCTTTCGCCGGACGGAAAGCGGCTGGCCTACGTCAACCGTCACATCGACGACACCCGGCTGATGATCCGCGACCTCGCGGCGCGCCAGGATCGCGAAGTTCTCGCCGGTCTCGATCGCGACCGCCAAACGGCCGGGAGCGACTACGGCCCGTACTTCACCCTCGCCTGGCACCCCGACGGCCGTCGCCTCTTTCTCAACCGCGGCGGCCAAATCCTGTCGGTGGAGGTCTCGACCGGCACGGTGACGGCGGTTCCGTTCCAAGCCAAGGTCGAGCGGCCGATGTCGGAGACGATCCGGTTCAAAACCCGGGAGCCCGATCTTCGGGCCCGGACTCGGACCCACCGTTGGGGCTCCCGAACCGGGCCCGGCATCCTGTTCGAAGCCTTGGGCGACCTCTGGATCCAAGACGCCGCAGGCGCCCAACGAAACCTGACCGGCTCGGCGGCGCACGAGACCAGCCCGGTGCTCGACCCGAAAACCGGAGCGCTCTACTTTGCCGCCTGGACCGATGACAGCCTGGGGGCGGTGTATCGCAGATCGACGTTAGGCGGCCCGGCCGAACGGCTCACCAGTGTTCCGGCGCAGTACGGGAGCTTGGCGGTGGCCCCCGACGGTGGATTGATCTCCTACGTCCGGAGTGCCGGCGGCGTGGAGCGAGGAGTCAGGCTTTCGAATGAGTCTGAGTTTGAGTTGATCGTCCGCGGGCCGGGCGGCGAACGACGGGTCGCCGGGATTTCCGCCCCGCCGCTGGTCTATGCCGACATTGCCGGCAAAGTCCCGCCCAGTGTGACCTTCGCGCCCGACGGGCGGTCGATCTACTTCACCGAGTTCGAACGCGACACGTTGGTCCTGAAACGGATCGGCAACGACGGCACCAGCGAGGCCGTTCTCTACAAGTTCCCCCATGCGGTGTCGGCGGTGCCTTCTCCGGATCTCCGCTGGATCGCGCTTCGAGAGTATCAACGGACCTTCTTGGTTCCGATGAGCTATGCCGGCCGCCCGCTCACCATCTCGCCGTTCGAGGGTACCGGCTCTACCGTGCGGGTCGACGCCGAAGACGGGGCTTATCTGACCTGGTCGCCGGACGGCAGGTCGCTTGGCTGGACCCGAGCAACCGGCTTCTACGAAAAGGAGGTCGAGCAAATCCTGGCTGAGGGTCGAGGGCCCGCCAAGCCGGTCGAACTGACCGCCGCGGCCTGGAACGGACCTCGGGTGCCGGGATCGACCGCCAAACGAACCGAAACCGCGATCGACTTCGATCTCGACACCCCGAAAGGCGCGGTGGCGTTGACGGGCGTGCGGGTCGTGACGATGAATCCCAGTCGCCAGGTGATCGAGGGCGCCACCATCGTGGTCAGCGGCAATCGGATCACGGCCGTCGGCAAGGGCGTGGCGATTCCGGCCGGTGCGAAAGTCTTCGATCTGGCCGGTGCCACCGTGATGCCCGGAATGATCGATGCTCACGCCCATGCGGAAATCGAGCACTCGGCGCTTCATGTGATCGAGCAACAGCCGCCCAACCTGTCTGGGCCCTTGGCGTACGGGGTCACGACGCTCTTCGAGATCTACGGGAACGAGTACCGGGATGGTTGGCAGAGCGACATGCTCCGGGCTGGGAAGATCATCGGACCCCGCTTCTTCACGACCGGCTCGGTGATCTTCGGACAACATGGCTCATTCCGGGCCCGGATGTACCGGCAGATCGAGACCCTGGCCGATGCGCTCGAACAGCTCCGTTGGAACCGGGATCACGGCGCGATCGCGGTCAAGGACTACGCCCAGGAAACCCGGATTCGCCGCCACCTCACCCCGACCGCGGCCCGAATGCTGGGCCTCAACGTAGTGTCCGAGTCGAGC
>JAYVJS010000068.1:0-2442 GCA_043769075.1 Gemmatimonadota bacterium
TCGCTGTTCCGTCGCTCCAATCGGAATGGATTTGGAAGTCGGCTCGATAATCTGCCGGGGACGGCCCCGTGAGGCTCTCGTCACCGAGAGCCTCCATTACCCCGGCACGACTCAGGAAGTTGATCCGTTGGGAGCGCCGTTTCGCGATCAGCTCGGTTTTTCCGCTCGCGAGTACCGCAGCGTCCACCGTTGGCGATGAACCGGTCTCTACGACCTCAGCGACCACCTGGAGCGACTTGGGTCCGACATTGGGGATTTTGGGGAGGTCACCGCCCGGTGCGATCAGGGCGGTGACCGGCGTTTCGAGCAACAAGATGGCATGGGCTGCCCTTCCGTAGCCCATCTGACTGTGCTTTGATGCTTGAACCTGGCCGAGGTCATCGAGTAGGTAAGCAATGACTGCGTTCAGGTCGTTCACCCGCCTTCCGCCGGCTTCAGTGAGGCCGGAGGCTGGGCGGGTGGTATTCGAGAATCGCTTCGGTCCTGGGTGCGGCGATCGGATTGGCCAAGCCGGGCGACGGCCCAGGCACCGGGCAGGCGCCTCCGATCGACCAGCGATACTGGCCCCCACCCGGGTTGACTAACCGGACGCAATCGTTGAACAGGTTGCTCAGCACCCCGCTGGACCGGCCCATGAACACGGTGTTGGGCGTGTTCGTTCCCGATCCGCTGTAGACCCGGATGGTCGGATTGCTGGCACTCAGCGTGAGGCCATTGGGTAGCAGGAAGTTGACCAGGGCGATGTCGGTCTTGATTCGAAATCCGTCGAGTGACGCCGTTCCGGCTACCCGGGTGTCGATCGCCAAATCGATGTACTCGTTGTTCGGGTTCTGGTCATCACGGATGCCTTGATACACGATCTTCCCGACGACCGCCGCGCTGAACGGAGCCCGCGAGGTGAAATCATTGAGCGACTCCCGGAACAGCTTGGGCGCCTGCCCGGGTTTCCAGAGTTGGATGCTTCCGGTCCCATCGGGATGAGCCTGCCAAGGGTCCGTGCCGTTCCCCCCCCAGCCATACGGATCAAGGGTGATGAGCTTGGTCGGTGTCCTCCGATATACCTCCAGGTGCAAGTGCGGCCCCCCGCTACATCCGGTGTTCCCTGCGACCCCCACCTGCTGGCCGGCGGTCACGATCTGGTTCAAGGTGACGTCAAATCGATCCATGTGGGCGTACCAGACCACAATCACCGCGCCGGTCGGGAGGGTGTGTTCGATCCACAGCGTCGGCGCGGTGACCTCCCGATTAAGGGGAGGACAGAAAAACGGCGGGCTGGTGAGGTCGGCCCTAATGACCTTGCCGGGCAGGGCAGCCAGGAGTGGCGTGCCCGTTGCCATCGGCCAATCATACCCCGAGTGCCCATCGACCATACCACCACGATTGGGGTGCACCTCGCCCCAAAACGTCGTGAAGGTGTTGTTCACGTCCACGAACTCCTTGGGGATGTCGTGATCGAGGAAATTGATGGTTGGGTACTCGCCAGCGAAGGGCTTGGTCAGAATCGGCGAGAACGTGGCGGTGACGACGTCGATGGTCGCCGTCGCGCTGACCTCCTCGCTCGAGGCCGTAATAGTGACGGTTCCGGCGGCAACGCCGGTGACGAGCCCGGTCGGGCTAACGGTGGCATTGGCGAGGTCGGAGGATTGCCACGTCACGGTCCGCCCCGACAACGGGTTTCCAGCGGCGTCCTTCGGGGTGGCGGTCAACTGTTGGGTGGCCGCGACCAATACTTGCGCCGAAGTCGGCGTCACGGCCACCTGGCTCACCGGCGGCACCAGCAGGATTGCGTAACTGCTGAACGACGATGTTTTGCCGGTTACGGTCCGGGTGGCAACGTCCACGGTTGTTTCGGTTAAACGGGTCCAGGCGCCGTTGGTATACCGATGCATCCGAAACCGGGATGGGTCTTTGCCGACGGCGTTTGCGGCATCGTATTTGAGGGCGATCGTGACGGGGGAAGCAAAGGTGGTCCCGTTAGGTCCGAAGTCATATGCCGTACCGGCGATCAAATTCGGGTCGGGCGGAGGACTTGCGAGCGGGGCGACCGAAATTGGTACCGCCGCCGCGAGCGCCCCCGCGGGAATCGTGAGGGTGACGTTGGTATTGGCCGAGGTCACCGTACCCCCAGTCGAACCGACGGACGCCCCTTCTCGCACCGTGATGGTGGCGCTCTTGGATTGGCTTTCACTGGTGGCCGTCACGGTGGTCGTTCCTGGCACCAGGCCGGTCACGAGTCCGTCGGCGGACACGGTGGCCACGGCCACGGCGCTTGACTGCCAGGTGACGGCCCGCCCGGCGAGGGCGTTTCCGTTGGCATCGAGCGGGGTGGCCGACAGCTGGACGGTCTGCTGCGGGATGACGGTGGCCGTGTCTCGGTTGAGCCGTACCGAGGCTACCGGCGCCG
The DNA here is from genome assembly GCA_043769075.1 of Gemmatimonadota bacterium. Lineage (GTDB taxonomy): Bacteria > Gemmatimonadota > Gemmatimonadetes > Gemmatimonadales > GWC2-71-9 > SHZU01. Next base: position 2,405 of record JAYVJS010000068.1, read on the forward strand.
GAGGCGGAGGGGGAGGCGGAGGCGGCGGAGGTGGCGGA
>JAYVJS010000069.1:0-4227 GCA_043769075.1 Gemmatimonadota bacterium
CGGGGCTGTTGGTGGTGATGGGATTGTTGGTGCTGTTCAAACCTCGGTGATGGCTTAGGAGCTTCATGTATTTTCGGCGTTTCTACGACGAGCAGCTCGCCCAAGCGAGCTATCTAATCGGATGTCAGGCCAACGGGACGGCGATCGTCATCGACCCGGCCCGGGCCATTCAACCATACTTGGAAGTCGCCGCCGCGGAGAAATTCATGATCGTCGCGGTGACCGAGACCCACATCCACGCGGATTTCGTCTCGGGGATCCGCGAACTGGCCCGGGCCACTGATGCCAAGACCTATGTCAGCGGCTGCGGAACTCCCGACTGGCAGTACCAGTTCCGAGAGGAATCGAACGTGACCGTGTTGGCCGACGGCGACACGATCAACATCGGCAACATCAAGCTCGCGGCGGTCTACACCCCAGGTCACACGCCTGAGCACCTGGCGTTTGTGGTAACGGACCGGGCCGTCACGGAGGAGCCGATCGGCATTGTGACCGGTGACTTCGTGTTCGTGGGCGATGTCGGGCGACCCGATCTACTCGAGAAGGCCGCCCACATCAGCAACACCGCCGCGGCCGGGGCTCGCGACTTGTACCGGAGTCTGTCGTGGATCAAAACGATGCCGGACTACGTCCAAATTTGGCCCGGCCATGGAGCCGGTTCGGCCTGTGGCAAGGGACTGGGCGCGGTGCCCCAGTCGACGGTCGGGTACGAACGTCGCTTCAACTGGGCCTTTGGCGTTGCCTCGGAAGCGGAGTTTGTCCAGCAGGTACTGGCGGGGCAGCCGGAGCCGCCGCGCTATTTTGGGCGAATGAAGCAGGTGAATCGGGCCGGCGCCCCGGTGCTCGGCCCCCTGGCACCGGTTCAATCCCTCAACTCGGCGGCTTTCAAACGGCACCTGACGGCTGGGGCCGTCATTATCGACACCCGGCTGAGCGCGGAGTTTGCGGCCGGCCATGTTCCGGGGACGATCAATATCCCGATGTCGAAGAGTTTCACGTCCTATGCGGGGTCGGTGGTGCCGTACGATCAAGAGATCTGTGTCGTCTTGACCGACCCTGCCATCGGCGAGGCGGTGGCCCGAAACCTCCGATCGATCGGCTTTGACCGGATTGGCGGCATCATCGAGGCAACGGTTGTCGATGCGTGGAAGGGGCGTGGCAACACCCTTGGCCTCTCGACCGAGATTACGGTCGAGCACCTGGTGGATGAACCGGCGGTCGAGCGGTTTATCCTGGACGTTCGAAACCTGTCCGAGTGGAAGGCGGGTCACATGCCCGGGGCCAAGTTGATTCCCCTGCCGGAATTGGTCGACCGACTGGAGGAGATTCCCAAGGATGCCAACATCGTGATTCATTGCCAGTCCGGCGGGCGGTCGGCGATTGCCTCGAGTGTCCTAAAATCCCGGGGGTACGAGCGGGTCGCGAACCTGATTGGTGGGTTCAGCGCGTGGATCGGCATCGGAGGGAAAGTCGAGCGATAGGCGGCTTCGGATCAGAGCCAAAACGGCAGTGGGTTCGGCGGCAATGCTGTCGGATCGGCTGATGAGGTACAACGGATCTGTCGCAATGGCGGAGATCGAATGGTACGAGGGCTGCACTGCCATTGGTCCGAGCGGTGCGATGTCACCGTGTTGCCTAACGACATTGCGAAAGGACGTTCTCCATGGTTGACCGAACTCACTCAGGAAGCCCGTGGTCTCCCGCGTTTGACATTGCCGAGGATGCCAAGTCATTTGCGATCGCGCTCGAGGTACCGGGCGTGAAGGCCGAGGAAATCAAAATCGAAGTTGATGGCAATCACTTGACGATCTCGGGTGAAAAGAAAACCGAGACTGATCGGGTCACCGATCGGGTCCTCCGGTTCGAACGCCGGTTCGGGAGCTTTTCCCGGGCGTTTGTTCTGCCCGATACGGTTGATAGCTCCGGCATCCAGGCCGTTGCGAAGGATGGGGTCCTTCGGGTCAGTTTACCGAAGGTGGCTAGGCCGGAGCCGAGGGTGATTCCGGTCGCAGCCTAGCGGGACAGGCCCTGGCGGGTCACCACGAGAATACCCAGCGGGCGAACTTCAACGCCCACGCGGCGCCCGCCAGGGCGACGGGGAGCAGGGCGAGCCCAACCGAAAAAATCAAGCCTTGGCGGAACAGGACCGGCCCGATGGCGGGCGGGTCCTTTCGCCACCAGGCGTTGAAGGTCAACTCGGTGGCCCAGCCGGCGGTGTAGCAGACGTTGGCCAGGACCCCGAACACGACGGCCGGCCCGAGCGGTATGCCGGCAAGCTCGGGATTCGGCGGCAGGGCCAACACGAGATTGATTATGCCGATCGAAAAAAAGCCGGCGGCGCCGACGATGAGGTTGAAGCGGAGGCGACGGCGTTCCCACCACCCGATGATGGCGGCCGCCGATCGGGACGGTGCAGGGACTGGGTAGAGCAATCGAACCAGTGCGGACACGCTGGGCTCACTTCGACGGGACGTTGCTTCAGTGTAGGGATCGCCTCGTTATTTGTCAAGTACTTTTCTTTGCAAAGTTAGCTATCGCCGCGCGGTCGATCCAGTCGGTCACTAGTTGGTTGAATTGGTCCGGGAACTGCCAGTTCCAGGTGTGGATTCCTCCGGGAATCACCGCGCCCGAAGCACCCGGCATCAAGCCCGTCAATACCCCGACGCTCCGGCGGATCCGGGGGTGCTCCTTGCTACCGGCCACGACGAGTACACGATGGCTTCGTTCGGCCAGCGCCGGTGGCGGGCGGTAGCTCGCGACATCGAGTACCATTTGGCGAAGCGGGCCCGCGTCCAGACGAGCGATATCCGCCTGGAGACTAGCATAATCCGACGGCGGGATCCCCATCATCCGAGCGGAGAGCCGGGCCATCGGGCCAAGCGTGGCAAGTGGAAGGCTGATCGCGGCAAGCCCCGCGAGGAATCGGGCCCCGGGTAGTCCAACCGCGAGGGTACCGCTCAGGACCATCCGGTCGACCGTGTCGGGGGCCTGTGCCAGGAGTTCAAGGCCAACTACGCCACCCAAGCTGAGCCCCACGACGTGCGCCTTGCCGCCGGGTACTTGGTTCCGAATCACCTCAGCAACCACGGTTGCAGCCTCGGCTACCGTCGTCCATGGTCGGTCTGATCCGACGTGTCCCGGGAGACTGACCGCGATGGTAGAAAAGGCGGTGAGCCCCTCGACCTGCTGGCGCCACATCCAGCTCGAGATCCCGGCGCCGTGGACGAACACGATCGTTGTTTGGCTCATCCGGTCCGCCTCGCCCTTTCTTGCGAGCCCGTGGCTCGCGCGATACGTTCTTTGCCGTGCGCTACTACCGACATTCTCGACCGTGTCCTTCCAACTCGCTCGCCCGAGCTCTCACGCCGTTGCTGGCGCTCTATTTACTGTTGCAGCTTTTTCTCAGGACCCGCTAACCCACCGCCGGCCAACCCCTGACCCCACCCCCGGCGTGCCGCCCGGTTAGAATTGAAGCGCTACCGACCAATCGCACAACTTGAGCCCCGGGACCACAGGTGATCGGAATCATCGGCGGAAGTGGCTTGTACCAAATGGATGGGTGGGCCAATGCCGCTTGGCGCCGGATCTCAACCCCCTGGGGCGACCCCTCCGACGAAATCCTTGTCGGTACGCTCGGCGGCCAACCAGCGGCGTTTCTGCCCCGCCATGGCCGGGGCCACCGAATTCCGCCGTCCGACCTCAATTCCCGTGCAAACATCGCGGCCCTGAAGCAACTGGGCGTCACCGATGTCCTCAGCCTGTCGGCGGTTGGGTCCCTCCGCGAGGATTTGCCGCCCGGGACGTTCGTGGTGGTCGACCAGTTTGTCGACCGCACCTTTGCGCGGGCCAAGAGTTTCTTCGGCCCAGGGTTAGTTGCGCACGTGTCGGTCGCGGCCCCGGTCTGCCGGCGGCTCGGCGATCTAGTCGAGGGTTCGGCCCGCGCCCTGGCGCTGCCGATGGTTCGGGGCGGAACCTATCTGGTCATGGAAGGCCCCCAATTCTCGACCTACGCCGAGTCGATGCTGTACCGGTCATGGGGGATGAGCGTCATCGGGATGACCAACATGCCGGAAGCAAAGCTGGCCCGCGAAGCCGAGCTGTGTTATGCGACGGTCGCCATGGTCACTGACTTCGACTGCTGGCATCCCGACCACGGTCATGTCACCGTCGACCAGGTCGTCGGGGTTTTGCTTCGGAATGCGGCGGCTGCGCAGGGCTTGGTGCAGG
>JAYVJS010000070.1:0-8088 GCA_043769075.1 Gemmatimonadota bacterium
ACCGGGCGCTTCGTGCGTGTTGCCTCCTCGGTGCCCTGCTGGCCGCAGGCTGCCGGCCTGCCCCAATCACGATCCGGGCCGGCCTTCTGCTCGATGGGCGAGGTGGACAACGTCGCGACGCCCTGATCACGGTGGAGGACGGCCGGATCAAAGCCATTAGGCCGTGGCAGGGGGACTCGGCAACCTATGACCTGTCCCGCTACACCGTAATCCCCGGTTTGATCGACGCCCACATCCATCTTGGTGGCTATTTCAATCACCTCGGCCGGGTGGGAACCGAAACCGATGGCGAGACCCCCGCACAGCGGGCCTCGGCACGAGCCGCCAACGCCCGGGCCACCGTGCTTGCCGGGTTTACCACGGTAGCCAGCATGGGGTCTTGGTCCGACGTCGGGTTGCGCGACCGGATCGCCAAGGGGACCATTCCCGGCCCCCGGATCCTCACGTCGACCGCCCAAATCTGGGGCCCCAACGAAACGGTCGATTCACTCCGCGAACAAGTCCAACGGGTGGCCGGACGAGGCGCTGATTTCGTCAAGATCATCGCGTCGAACGCGGTCCGGGATGGCGGCCGCCCGGTGCTCACCATCGATCAACTCACCGCCCTCTGCGAGGAGGCCAGACGGCTCAAACTCCGCTCGGTGGTCCACGCCCAGGACGATGCCGGCCTCCACCAGGCCGTGGTGGCAAAATGCGATCAGGTTGAACACGGATTCACCGGATCGGCGACGGGGCTCAAACTACTAGCCGACGCCGGGGTCGCCTACGACCCGCAGTGCGGACTTCTGCTCCGAAACTATTTGGAGCATCGAAAGAGCTACGAGGGCGTGGCCGGCTTTGCCCCCTCGGAGTTTGAGCTCCTCGAGCGACTGGTGCCGACTTTGCCGCGTCTGCTCCGTACCGCCTTGGCCACCCCCGGACTTACCGTCCTTTACGGCACCGACGCCACCGCGGGAGCTCACGGGCGCAACGCCGAGGATCTGGTGTGCCGAGTCCGAGAGGCGGGTGACTCGCCGATGAATGCGCTGGTCAGCGCCACCTCGCTGAATGCCGCGGCGTTGGGACTCGGATCCGAGATCGGCACCCTCGCGCCGGGCTATCAAGCCGACCTGATCGCGCTCGACGGCAACCCGCTCCAGGAAATCGAATCCGTGCTCCGGGTCAGGTTCGTGATGAGGGGCGGCCAAGTCCTCCGGTCTACCGGGCCTCCCTAAGTCACCGCCCAAAGCCGCCAATACTTGAGAGGCAGACTACACTCTCTCGAGGGCTAAGCCTCGAGCCTCAGAACGCCGGCAGTCCCGCGGCCGCCGTCACCCGGGTCTGTCGCACGATCAGTTCAGCCACAAGGATGTTAGGCACCCAGCAAAGCCACGCCACGATCCGGTAGGTGACGTCGAAGTTGCCTTGGGTCGCGATCCTCAGCGGGGGAATCTCGATTCGGAGCATCACGGCGGCGAAGATCATGGCATAGCTCCGGATCATCCACTCGCGATGGGTGGCCACATCGCGAGCCTTGATGGCCCGGAACGCCAGGCCGGTGGTGGTGAGGAGGGCCACCGCGAGGCCGCCAAAGCCGAGATGGGTGATCATCCCGCCGTAGGAGTAAATCGCCATGTAGAGTCCAGCCATCCCGGCAATGAGGCAGGCCGCTACGTAGGCTTGCCCGACCTTCCGATGGCGGGCCCGGTTTCGGAGGAGACCCCGGTGGAATTGGAACGGGCCCAGGATCATCGCGATGCCGCCGAAGAAGGCGTGGGGGTAGATGCCCCAGGGGCGGGCCACAAATGACGCTTTGAGGTTCGGGGCGAAGATCGGGGGGCCGACCAACGCGGTGGCAAATCCGTAGGCGGCGGTGAGTGCCGCGAGGACTACCATCAACCGCCAACCATTTCCGGGCCGGGTCAGGGGCAAGGGCAAGGCCGAACTCCGCGAAAGAAGGGAAAGGTCGGCAAAGAATACCCCTAACGATCCTCAAATCTCCACCCGACCTCCAAGCGCCCTGATTTGCAACGACAGAAACGGCTGGGGAGTGCCGGGCGTCTCGGTGACGTCCGCTAGGCAAGAAGGGCCCCCCTTGCCTAGCGCAACGCCCGAACCCGGCGTCCGAACCGATCAACGGTAACCAACGGACCCCGCCACGGCACCGAGTGAACGCCAGGCCTCGCCACCGGAGCCCTTGCCGCCGTCGCGATCGCCCCGGCCAGCGTGAACGAGTCCGCTATGGCGTCATTCGCCTGGTAACCGATGTCCCGCATTGCCGCGACGGTCACCGCACTGAGTGGGTTGACGCCGTCGGCGAAACCGGTCATCAGCTCCGATCCGAACACCGACTCCCGCCAGTGCGAAAACCGGGTCCCTGGGCCGAAGCCGAGTTCGATCGGCGGTTCGAGCACCGTCACCAGATCGGGTACGATGGCGGAGTAGGCCGCCCGGGCCGAGGACCCCAGGAACGACGCCGTGCCGGGGGGAGCGCTTCCGAAGAGGCCCTTGAGCCGCCAGTAGGTTTCCCCAAACCCCATCACATGCGCCATCTCATGGGTCACCACGTCGCCCAACTGCCCCTGCGCCTCGAGGACGTCGAGATCGTCGAGATCGAGGAACATGACGCCCACAACCGGGAGGAGCCCCGTGTCTCGGGCCAGACACGGACCGGCCGCGCCCAAAATCCCGCCAACCCCATCGATCCGAACCAAACGCACGAAAATCACGAGGTCGTCCACCGTTTCCCGGAGCGCCGGGTAACACTCCGCTGGATCGGCATCGAAATCGATCGGCACATCCGGGAGATCCCCGACGATCAGACTCGCCCACCGCGCAGCCGCGGCCCGGAAGATCGAATCCCGGACCGACTCCGGGGGATTGCCGACATACCGGAGGGTGATCGCGAACTTGCCCGGCGGAACCGGCCCCGCCGCGACTCGGAAAGAGGCCGGCGGCAACCCCGCCACCGTGGCCTGAACCTCCTGAACCGCCTCCGAGGGACCGAGCCGCCAGCCGCCTAACGTGGCGCGCCCGTCCCGATCGAGCATCTGAACGGGCCGGCTCAGACTCCCGCCGCCGCTGACCAAACTGAAGGTCACCGGCCGGCCGGCCACCGGACGCCCGGTCGCGTCGACCACTCGGACACCCGGCGACGCTCCGGTGAAGTTGCCGAACCAGCCAACCTGGGCCCCGACGGCGTTGGCTGAGATCGCGGCTGGCGGCGGATTGGCGCCAATAGCCAGGAACGCAGTGGCCGGCAGACCCGGCGTGGTTACCTCGAGCCGGTTCGCTCCCGCGGTCGGGCCAAGCACCCAGGCCTGGGACCGAAGACTTCCGTCAGCCCCGGTGAGGCCAGCCCCCACATCGACCGATCCGGCCCCGGCCGTCACTCCAAGCCTCACATCGACCCCAGCAAGCGGTTGGCCGTCGCCGTCTAGGGCCCGGATCGCCGGGGCCACGGCCACCGCGGTCCCGACATTCGCCTCCTGCCCAGTCGGTGTAATCGCGATCAAAGCGGCCGGCGTGGCAATCGCCTTGAAATTCACCACGGGAAAGTTCTCGGCGAACCCAGTGACGCCCTGCTGACCCGGGATCTTTCCCACGGTCCAAGCACTCAATCGAGCCAACCCCTGCTCGTCGGTCAGCACCGGGCCTGCCTGGATGGTTCCCCCAAAGGGGAATGCCGGGGCAAAGTCGACAGCCACCGAGGGAACCCCATTCCCAAACCGGTCGGTCACCTTGACCACCGGCAAGGCCCCGACGCTTCGGCCAACCACCACGAACTGGGTCCCGGGGCTCGCGGAGTCCACGCTCGCCACCGGTCCAGGCCGGGCAATCGCCCGGACCGTAAGCGGTGGGCCCGATGGACCGGTGATGGTCAGCGTCTGGGGGCCGGCCACCGTGCCTAACGTCCACCGGAAGGCCGCGGCCCCGATCCCGTCGGACTCCGCCCGGGCCGGGGTCACCGTGCCGCCGCCGGTCGCCACCGCGGCCGCCACCGTCACTCCGCTCGCCGGCCCGCGCCCGTCTCGGATCCTGATATCGATCGGCAGCGACAATGGCTCCGCCACCACCGAGGATTGGTCGCCGCCCGAGGACAGCGAGAGCGAGTACGGCCCCCGCCCACCGGGGTCGGTCGGCTTGCCGCCGCACCCCGCCGCGAACGCGGCGGCCATCAGGAGCCGGCACCATCCCGCCCACCGGGTCATGGGCGCGACCCCCGTGCCGGGGGGCCGCCGTCGACTCGCCACCTCGTCCGGACCGCCGATCCGGGTCGCACCAAGTCGAGCGCACCCGAGTCGGCGACCAGGTACCCGAGCTCCCGGAGGGCCGCGGCGGACAGCGTCGAGATCTCGCTTTGTCGGGTCAACGTCGCGGTCATGATGTCGGAGCCCACGGCATCGGCCCAGTGAATCACGTCGCCTAACGGGACGACATCCCACGGGAGCAGGACCGGATCGTCCGGCACCCACCGCGACCAGTTGGCGGCCTGGACCGTCGATTGACCCAGATACCGGAGGCCGGCCGGATCGGCCAGATCAGCTCGGCCGGCCCAGCCGGTGCCGAGCCCCAGGGCATGGCCGAGGAAATGCCGGAGGGCGCGCTCGATGCCGACCTGGTCGTCGACCCGGTCGAGATCGTCATGGTCGAGGCGGATCCGGCTCACTAGCGGCAAACCGTTTGGCCGGGTCCGGCAGATCTTGACGTCGCCCAGTTGATTACCGGGGCCGTCGAGCCGGACGACCTCGATGATGACCAGCAAGTCGTCGATCGGCCGATCGACAGCCGGGTGGCAGCCGCTCGGGTCGGCAGGCAGCGGCGTGATCCAGTCAGGCAGGTCCCCGACCACCACTTGCTCCCAGCCGGTAGCGGCCCGACCCAGTGGAAGAGCCAACCAAATCGGGAAGACACCGCGGAACTGGGTCGTGATCGTGAAGGCGCGGCTCGGCAAGGAGTCGACGACCGCGTCGAAGGTGACCGGGGTCGGTGGAAGTCCAGGGGTCGAGACCCGGAGCCGATTCGGTCCCGGACCGTAACCCAGGCGCCACGCCGCAATCCGGGCTTGACCATGGTCGTCGGTGCGGTGAGCCGCGAACGAACGAGTGGAGCCGCCGGGTCCGAAGATGGCCGCCTCGATCGGTTGGTTAGGCATCGGGAGGCCGGCCGAGTCGAGGACCGTCACAACCGGCCGGACCGACAGAAACGTGCCCGCAGAACCACGTTGGTTATTGCCGGCTCCAATGATGATCCGTTCCGGCTTCGGCGCCACGGCCTCGGCGGTGGCCGTGACGACCGACGGCCCTCCGGTCTCGCCCAGAACGGTCATCGCGTTTCGGCCGCCGCCTGGCTCGAGGGTCCAAGGGACCGGCTGGGTGGCCAGACCCGAGGCGTCGGTGAGCACCGTATCGGACGCCTTGGCGATACCGAAGCGGTCGAGGGGCCGAAAGATCACTGGGAAGCCGGGGCCGAGCGGCACATCGCGAGTGGTAAACGCCTTCACCACCACAGGGCTGGGGAGGGCTTGGCCGGGTCGCCCCCGCTGATTGTTTCCGCTGACGATGGCGAGCTTGCCCACGGCGCCAAAGACCAGGTGTGACTGGGACACGAGCCCGCCGGCCTCGACGTGAGCCACCTGCCGGCGGGCCGTGTCGCCTAACAGCCAATCGGCCGTGATGCTGCCGCCGATTCGGGTGGTGTCCTGGACCGGGACCCGGGAAATCCGGCCGCCGCCCGAGTCGACTACCCAGGTAACCTTGTATCCGCTCAGGTCGTTGCCGACCGAATCCAACAGGCGGGCGGAGACCGAAACCTCGGTCGGAATGCCGAGCGTGAAAAACCGAGCGGTCGCCCCGGTTTCGATCCGGAACGGCGAACCCTGGGCCAGCGAGTGGGATGGCGCGGTGGCGGCTGGGCGGCCCGGGTCATCATCGCCGACACAACTTCCCACGGTGAGCAGTAGGCAACAGCGAACCAACCGGGACATCGAACGCCCGCCGAAAGGAGGAGCTCTAATCTACCGCCGGGCCCGGCCCTCGGGCGGATTTGTGGCCGGCCGGTTGCGCGCCTACCTTCGACTCCGGGGCCTACCTTTTCGATCGGGCACTATGGGTGAAGACTTCCCTCAAGGCCAAACCCTGGAACCAGCCTTGGGCCGTGACGAACTCGGGTCGACGACCCCGCCACCCATTAGCCGGGCGGCGCTGGCGACCTTTCTCGGCCTAACGCTCTGTCTGAGCGCGGTGTTCTGGTGGCTCGGCATCAGCGGCAAGGTCCCGGGAGGCTCGTACATCCTCGGGCTGATGTGGTCGCCGGGCACCAGCGCCATCGTGGCCTATGGCACCGTGTGGGCGGCCGGCCTCGGCGCTGTCGACCTGAGCCGATTCACGACCCCGATCACCACGTTCGTGTTCCTCGGCACGATCCAGAGCGTGGTTTCCGCGACGGGTGAGGAGCTGGGTTGGCGGGGTTTTTTGGTTCCGGCGCTGGCCCAACGGTTTTCGCTGGCCAAGACGGCAGTCATCAGCGGGGCCATCTGGTCGGTCTGGCACTACCCGCTCATCATTCTAGCCAACTACAACGCCGGCACTTCTACTTGGTGGGCCGTGGTTTGCTTCACGGTGATGGTGATCGGGCTCTCATTTCCCCTCGCCTGGATCCGGCTCCGCTCGGGCAGCGTCTGGCCGGCGGCGCTGTTCCACGCCTCTCACAATCTGTTCATCCAGGGCTTCCTCGACCCAGTCACGGTGGACACCGGATCGACCCTCTGGCTCACCACGGAGTTCGGGGCGGCGCTGGCGATCACGGTGACGATCACGGCGTGGCTGTTCTGGCGCCGTCGCGAGCAAGTGGCCGAGCGGGGAGTGCGGTTGTAGCCGGACCGTACGCCCGGCGCCAAACATTACAAATCATCAACGGGGAAACTGGCAGGGCGCCGGCCTGGTTGAGCCTAGTTTGATTCGGCGGTACCATGGTAGGTCATGGCGAAACGCTTCGTACTGACCTGCCTCGGCCAACCCGAACTCCGCACTGCCGAAGGCAAGGTGGTCAGGATCCGAGTCCGGAAGCATCTCGGGCTCCTCGTCTTCCTTGCGGTCGAGCGGCGTCAGAGCCACACCCGGAGCCGACTGGTCGAACTCTTCTGGGGCCAGGCAGCTCCAGCGCGGGGCCGTCATTCCTGCGCCACCGCGTTGTCGGTGTTGCGAAGCATCTTCGGCAAAACCGCCTTCACCGCCACGCGGGAGCTGGTCCGGTTCCATCCGGCCGACCTGACCCTCGACCTCGACTCGCTAGAAAAAAGCGAGATCATTGGGCCGGATGGAGAGGCCGTGATCGACGTCGACGGCTTCCTCCGTGGCTTCGAGCTCGACGACTGTCCGGAGTGGAGCCTGTGGAAGGAGCGGGAGCACTCCCATCGAATGCCCTCGATTCACGCCGGCCTGTTGACCCTGATTGATCATGGCCGCCGGCGGGGGTCGCACGAGGAGATCATGCGCCAGGCCGAGCGATTGCTGGCGCTCGATCATTTGGCCGAGGAGGGGATCCGGGCCAAGATGGAGGCGCTGGCGCTGGTCGGCGACCGGTTCTCTGCCCTCCGGGTCTTCGACGAATGGAAGGAGCGGTTGTCGGGGGAGCTCCAGGCGGAGCCGTCGGGGTTGGTTGACGGCATGGCGTCGCAGCTTCGGAAACGGGGCTGGGAGCCCAAGGAGCCCAACCCGGTTCCAGCGGTGCCGGCCGAGCAGTGGCGGGACCGCAAGTTCGTGGGCCGTCGGGCGGAGTATCGGGTGTTGTACGAGACCTGGGAGGCGGTGCATCAGTTTGAGCCCCGGTACCTCCTGATTTCGGGCGACAGTGGGGTTGGGAAGACGACATTGGCGCAGCGGCTAGTGACGGCGGCCGGGATGGAGGGGGCGTCGGTGTCGCGGGTGCAGTGCTACGAGATGGAGCAGCGCATTCCGTTTGCCGCAGTGGTGGGGTTGGTGACCGGGCTGCTGGGTCGGCCGGGGTTGGCGGCGACGTCCCCGGAGGCGTTGGCGGAGGTGGGGCGGTTGGTGCCGGGGATCAAGGCGCATTTTCCTCATCTTCCGCCGCCGAAACAAGGCGAGGGGG
>JAYVJS010000071.1:0-2707 GCA_043769075.1 Gemmatimonadota bacterium
TGGATCGATAGAGACGGGGCAGACCTGGGCGACCAGGTACGGCGAAGCCCCCATCGTCCACGACCCCGACCACCTGGATCGGCTTGCCGTTCGCCACCATGAGCTGATTCAGGGGATCGGCCCCGGGCCAGAATCGCCGGGCCATCGCGACGTTGATTAGCCCGACGCCCGGGCGGTCCGGACCGTCGGCGGCCGTGAAGTCTCGGCCGGCCGATAGCGGGACCCGAACGGTTGCGATCCAGTCGGGCGAGACCCGGTTCACCTCGACTCGGAACCCAGGTTGGCCGGCCGGCGCTTCGATGCCGGCCACTTGCACATTGACCTGGGCCCCCCCGAACCCGAATGGCAATTGGGCCGCGTAGGCCGCATGCTCCACCCCGGGCGCTGACCGAACCCGGGCCAACAGGGCCTCGAAGAAATCCCGACGCCGGTCATCCCCCAGGTTGACGAACGATCCATCGATCGCCAGGGTGGCAACCGGGGCCCCTCTGGCCGGCCCTCCTTGCCGGGATGACGTGATGGTTCGAAACAACAGCGCCGCTCCGATCAGGAGCGCAAACGTCACCGCGACCTGGAGTGATAGGAACCATTGGCGGAGCCGACTCTCGCTCGGTCCGCCGAGCCGACCCGCTCGGAGTCGCGCCGCGAGGTCGGCCCGGGTCGTTGCCAGGGCCGGCAACAGTCCGGTCGTGAGGGTGGCAACCACCGCCAAGAGGCCCCCGGTCACCAGTACCCGTTGATCGAACTCGAGGCGGAGTGCCAGCGACACCGGCAACCCGGGAACCAGCCCCCGGATCACGCCGCGAATCGCCACCGCCACGAGGACCGCGGCGCCGGCGGCGGCCGCAACCAGCACTCCGGTTTCCAGCAACTGGAGTCGAACCAGGCGCTCCCGGCCCGCCCCGAGCGCCTGGCGCAGGGCAAACTCCCGCTGCCGGGCCATCCCTCTGGCAAGCAACAGGCCGCCGGCGTTGAGACTGGCGACCCCGAGACCCAAGATCGAGAGGCACCCCACGAGTGCCACCAGCAGGACGACGCCGGACCGAAGATCGGTGTCGAGTCCGGTCATGGGGGCGGCCCGGAACACCCGGGTTCGATGTGCCTCCACCATCCGATTCGGCTCTTGCGCCAGCTGGTCCAGCTCCGCTTCGGCTGCCGAGGCCAGCGTGCCCGACCGAAGCCGGCCGAACAGCTCGAGGAAGCCGGCCGCCCGGTTGTCGGGTGCGATGGATCGATCGAGTGCCGGCGCGGCGCCTAACGGTACGTAGAGGTCGAATCGAAATCCGGTAAACGGTCCGGCGAACCCGCGGGGCGCGACGCCGATGATCGTCGCGGGCTGGCCGTTGAGTCGGAGCGAAGATCCGATCGCCGCGGGTGAGGCGCCGAACCGGTCAATCCAGAGTTGGTGCGAGATCACCGCAGACACGCCGGTTCCGGGTTGGTCATCGGCGGCGGCAAAGAACCGCCCGAGCGCCGGGGCCAGGCCTAAGACGTCGAAATAGTTGGCGGTGACGATCTGGGCCGGCACCACGACCGCCGGCCCCTCGGTGGCGAGGCCCAGGGACCGGCCATTGAATCCGGCGAGGCCGGTCAGGCCACTCACTCGCCGGCGGAGGTCATGGAAATCGGCGATCGACGTTGCAATGGACTCGTGGGTTTGCCGGGTCTCCCCGTGAATCAAGACCAGGGAGGCCGGATCGGCCACCGGGAGTTGCTTGAACAGGAGCTCATTGGCCAGCGTGAAGACGATCAAGTTGAATCCGAGCGCGAGCCCGAGGATGGCTACGATCGTGGCGGCGGCTCCTGGGGTTCGGGCCAGGGTGCGGCGGAGGTAGACCGCATCGATCCGAAAACCGGCCCAGCGTTCAGCCCGGCGGGCCGTTCGTTCCTGCTGGAGGTCGGCTCGTCGGCAGTAAGCCCGGGCGGTCGCGGCGTTCCCGAACTCCGTCTCGGCCCGGCGTCTTGCTTCGCCTGGTGGGACGCCGGTTGCGGCCATTTCGTCGGCCCGGCTCTGGACGTGGAACTCGAATTCCTCAGCGACCTCCGCATCAATGTGTGCCGCGGTCTTCCAGGGGAACCGAAACCGAACCGGACTCACGACGCCACCTCGCTCGTCCGGGAGTCGAGGACCCGAATCACCGCGGCTGCATAGGCCCGCCAGGTCGTATCGCCGGTGCGGAGCTGCCGGCGGCCCGGCGGCGTCAGTTCATAGTACTTAGCCCGCCGATTGTTGGCCGAGAGTCCCCAGTCGGACCGAAGCCACCCTCGGCCTTCGAGCCGGTGCAGGGCTTGGTAGAGACCAGCGTCTTCGAGGCCCAGGAATCCATCGGTGGCCTGCCGCAGCCACTTGGAGATGTTGAAACCATGCATCGGCCCGAACGAGACGGCCTTGAGAATCAGCACGTCGGCGGTGCCTTGAAGGAGTTCGGGTGGCGAGGTCTTCACTGTGTCTCCATTCATCAGATGAGTGGAAGGTATCGCGGCCGGCCGCCAATGACAAGCGTCAGCCCCGAGGGTCGAGCGTGATCTCGAAGATCGTCGGCCGGCGTTCGCCGGTCATGGAGCGCGACTGACTCACCGCGTCCGCCACCTGGCCCAACTGGCTCGCCGGTCAGGCGTGATCTCGATCCGGCCGGCGGCGGCCTGGGCCGGTTGCTGCAGAAGCAGTAAGATGTATCCGAGTATCATTGAAGCCTCACGGGCGGGT
>JAYVJS010000072.1:0-11895 GCA_043769075.1 Gemmatimonadota bacterium
ATGACCGACGCCGACCTCGATCAGTCATACAGCGCGGTGTGCCAAGCCCTGACCCGGGTCGGGCCGGACCAAACGCCCGTCTTCCTGTCGATGCTTTGCCTCTCGTTGATCAGCCGGCTCGACCACGCCGGCCAGGCGCTTCCCCTGATCGCCAACGCCGAGGCGCAGTGCCGGGCCCCCAACGATGCCGAGTAAGTCGCCCAATTCCATGCCGCTCGACCGATTCTTGACCTATCGGCTCCACTTGGTCAACAAGCTGACCGACCACGCCACGGCGGCGGCGTACGGACGAGAATTTGCGCTCCCGCTCGGCGAGGCCCGGTGCTTGGCCGCGATCGGCAACGCCGAACGGCTTGGCGGCGGGTCCGGAACCAGGTTAGTTCCAGTCTCAGTCACCGCCCTGGCAACCGAGGCGAACTTGACCAAAAGCCAGGCCAGTCGCGCGGCCCAGGGACTAGCCAACCGAGGGCTTGCCGCCAAGTCGGCGAGCGCCACCGACGGCCGGGGTGTGACGTTGGCCCTCACTCCACCGGGGCGCCGGCTGTGGCGGCGGGTGATGCGATTGATTGCCCGCCGGAACCGGGAGATCTTCGGCTGTCTTACCAACACTGAGCAACAGCAATTCGGAGCCCTGCTCAACCGGCTGATTGAAGCAGCCAAGACCCAAGGAGGCGCCCGTGACGCTTGACTGGATCGACCTCTCGACCAATGAAAATCCGCTCGGGCCCTCTCCCAAGGTCATCGACGTCATCGTCCGCGAAGCCCATCGAATCCACCGGTATCCGCCCCGCGACGACGCGGGGCTTCGATCGGCCTTGGCCGAACACCACGGCCGGGGCCTAACGCCCGATCACTTCTTCGCGGCCTCCAGCGCGTCCGAGGTGCTCGACATGATCACCCGGGCCACCCTGACCCCGGGCGACGAGGCCATCATCAGTTCGCCGACCTTCCCAGTCTACGGCTACAGCGTCAAGAACAACCGCGGCGTCTTGGTCGACACCCCACTCGACCCGGGCACCTGCGCCCACGACGTGAGCCGGATGCTCGCGGCGGTTACCCCTCGAACCCGGCTGCTCTACCTCTGTAATCCGGGCAACCCAACCGGGGTCGTGATGCCCGCGACCGAATTCCGGCGACTGCTCGACGGACTGCCGCCCACGGTGCTGGTGGTCGCCGATGAGGTCTATTACCAATACGTCGAAGACCCGGCCTTCCCCGATACGATCGGCCACCTCCATGAGGGCCGGGAGGTCGTGATCGTGCACTCCTTCTCCAAGGGCTACGGCATGGCCGGCCTTCGGCTCGGCTATGGCATTGCCCGCCCGGAGCTGGTCAACCGACTCGGCCAGTTCCGGATGACCTATGGGCTGAGCGGACCGGCCCAAGCCGCCGGGATCGCGGCCGTGGCCGACCAAGAGCACGTGGCCAGGACGGTGGCGTTGACGGCGACGGGCCGCCGAGCACTGTCGGAAGGCCTCACCCACCTCGGTGTTAGGCACTGGCCCAGCAATGCCAATTTCCTCCTGATCGCCCCCGCGGATCCCGACCAGGCGTTCAACCGGCTCGCCGAAATGGGGATTCAGGTCCGGCCCGTCGCCGGCCCTGGACAGACCCGATGCCTCCGGATCAGCATCGGACTTCCGGCCGCCACCGAACGGGTCTTCGATGCCTTCGCGTCGCTCGGGGCGCCGTCATGACGGCATTGGCCATGACCGGCGGTGAAGCGGTGGTCCGCGCCTTGATTGCCGAAGGCGTCGACACCGTCTTTGGCCTGCCCGGGATTCAGAACGACTGGCTCTACAACGCGTTCTACGACGCCAAAGACCAGATCCGGATCATCCATACCCGCCACGAGCAGGGCGCCGCGTACATGGCGTTAGGCCACGCTTTGGCCACTGGTCGCCCGGCGGTCTTCAGCGTCGTGCCAGGCCCGGGGTTCCTGAACAGTACCGCCGCCCTCGCGACCGCCTACGCCCTCAACGCGCCGGTCCTCTGCCTGACTGGGCAAATTCCCTCGAGGCTGATCGGCAAGGCTCAAGGCATCCTCCACGAGATCCCCGACCAACTCGGCGTGATGCGCTCGCTCACTAAGTGGGCGGAACGGGTCGACCGGCCCGCCGATGCGCCCGGCCTGGTTGCGGAGGCCTTCCGGCAGCTCCGCTCCGGGCGTCCCCGCCCGGTTGGGCTCGAAGTCCCAATGGACGTGTTGGAGCGCCGTGAAGTGGTCGAGGCCACAAGAACTCGCCTTCCCGCCGACTACCCCGAAGTCGATCCCGAGCTGATTGGACGGGCCGCCACCAAGCTGGCCGGGGCCAAGCGGCCGCTCATCTTCGTCGGCGGAGGAGCGTTAGGTGTCTCCGGCGCCGTCAAGCAACTCGCCGAGATCCTCCAGGCACCGGTGGTGGCCCACCGCACCGGCCATGGCGTGCTCGATAGCCGGCACTACCTGTCGGTCGTCCAGCCACAGGCGCATCCACTCTGGAAAGACGCCGATGTGGTACTCGCCATCGGCACGAATCTTCGAGTCCCGCTCCAGACATGGGGCGTTGACGACGACCTGACGGTGATCCGGATCGAGGTCGACCCCGACGCGCACGGCCGGATCAGAGCGCCGGCGATTGCGATCACCGCGAGGGCCGAGGACGCCATAGGGCCTTTGCTTGAACAGGTAACCCGTCTCGCCCCAAGCCGAGCCTCCCGCGAACCGGAAATGCGTGCCCTGGCGGCATCATGGCGGGCCGATTGCGCCTTCATGGCCCCGCAACGGGAATTTCTCACGGTGATCCGGGAAGCGCTCGGCGAAGACGGAATCTTCGTTGAGGAACTGACCCAAGTCGGCTTCTCAGCCCGAGCCATTTTCCCGGTGTATCACCCCCGGACCTTCATCACCACCGGCTACCAAGGCACCTTAGGCTTCGGTTTTCCGACCGCGCTGGGTGTCAAAGTGGCCCGGCCCGACGTCCCGGTCATCTCGGTGGCTGGCGACGGCGGCTTCATGTTCACGGTCCAAGAACTGGCCGCCGCCGTCCAGCATGCGATCCCGCTGGTCACCGTCGTCTTCAACAACGGCCAGTACGGCAACGTCCAACAAATGCAGCGCCAGCTCTACGGCAATCGGATCATCGCGAGCGACCTGGTGAACCCCGACTTCGTCAAGTTGGCCGAGGCCTTTGGAGCCGAGGCCTATCGGGCTCGGACGGCCGCGGAACTGGGTACCGCACTCGCCGCCGCGCTCAAGACCGGACGACCTGCCCTGATCGATGTCCCCGTCGGCGACCTCCCGGACGTCGATCGATTCCGGAAACTTCCCCGAGTACGCGGCACCGGGGCATGACCCTCGCCGCACTATGGCGCCGTGCCCTGCCATACCTCGGCGTCCGGCAGGACGACGAGCACACCCGGTACTCGTTTCGGTTTGCCGAACGACTGGTGCCGCTGTGCGGCGCCCGAGCCGAGGTGTCCCTTCCCACCATGATTCTCCACGACGTTGGCTGGAGTACCGTCCCCGAGGACAAGATCCTCGAAGCCTTCGGCCCCCGCATGAAGTACCCGGAACTCCGCCGTCAGCACGAACTCGAAGGCGTCCGTATCGCCGGCGAGATCCTTGGTGATCTTGGCTATCCCGCGGATGACATCCGGGCGGTGGCCGCCATTATCGACGGTCATGACACCCGGCCGGATCCTCTTTCGACCGAAGACGCCGTCGTGAAGGACGCCGACAAGCTCTGGCTCTTTACCCCATTTGGATTCGCCACCGTGCGCGAATGGTTCGGCTTCTCGGTTCCCGAACACCTGGCCTATCTTGCCACGCTGGCGGCCAACCGACTCCACACCGAACCAGGGCGCGCAATGGCGACCGGACTCTTGATATCGCTTCAGGCCGAGCACCAACCGGCACCCCCGGCCTAACGGGTATGCCGGACGCCATCGTCCTGCCAGAGGGGTCCGTCGTCCGGCGTCGCTTTGAGGAGCTCGCCCGGGGTCAACGGATGGTGTTTCTGGCCGGCCTGCCGGGCGTCGGGAAGAGCCTTCTGGTCCGGCAGTTGGCGATCTTGGCTCATCGGGCCGGCCGGCAGATTCACCTGCTCCAGTGGGACACGGCCCGGGGTGCCTTTGAAACCCCTGAGATCCTCACCCGGTACCCTGAGATTGACGGGTTCTCCCACCTCGGGCTCAAGAAGGCGGTCGGCTTGTGGGCCAGGGGCCGGATATTGGACTGGCATGAGTCGAACCCCGATCCGGGAAACCTGCTGATTGCCGAAGCGGTCTTTATTGGCAATCGGTTGAGCGAGTTGATCGAGCCGGCCGCCGATCGGGCCGAGGCCTTGCTGGCCAGTGCGGCGCTCCACTTCGTTTTGCCGGTTCCAACCCGAGAGGTCCGGGCTTTGATCGAACAGGCCCGCGAACGGACCATGCAGGCCCCTCGGCATCCCCGCGAAAAGGTGGACGCCCAACCGAACGTGCTCCGGGCGCTCTGGGACGAAGTCCACCGCGAGGCCACTGGCCGTGGACCGGCGCCGTACGACCCGGCGATCTATACCGCGGTATTCTTAAAGTGGCTCGCGGCCCGGCACGTCGAGGTCATTCCGATCGAGCAATCCCTCGATGGCTCGACCTCGGCTTACGAGCTCGGCGTTCCGGTCCACGAATTGATTGCTACCCCAGCCGAGGTGAGCCAGACGATGGCGACGATCGACCAAATGTTTGCAACGAGCCGGGAGGCCTGATATGGCCGGAGCCCAAAGCGGGGCGACGATTTCTCCTGAATTCATCACCGCGGTCCGAGCCACATTAGCGGCGACGGTCGTTCCCCATTTCATCGGCGGCGCCTTCGTCCAGGGCCACCGGGGCGAGACCTTCGACACCCTCGACCCCTCGACCAATCAACTGCTCGCCCGAGTGGCCCGTGGGTCCGCGGAGGACATCGACCGAGCCGCCGAGGCCGCTCACCAAGCCTTCCAGTCGTGGCGCCGGCTCGCACCGAAGGCCCGCCGGGCTCACCTAGTCCGGATTGCCACCGTACTCGAAAAGCATGGGGACGAGCTCGCCACGATCGAATGCCTCGACGCGGGCCAGGTGATCAGGGTCGTTCGGGCCCAGATCGCCCGAGCGGCCGAGAACTTCAGCTTCTACGCGGAGTACGCCGAACGGGCGATGGACGGCCGGACCTTTCCGGTGGGCCACGAATGGCTCAACTACACCCTCCGGGTCCCGATCGGACCGTGCGGCATCATTACCCCGTGGAACTCTCCTTTGATGCTCGCGACCTGGCGGATCGCCCCGGCGCTCGCCACCGGCAACACGGTGATCCTAAAGCCCGCCGAGTGGTCGCCGCTGACGGCGTGGAAGCTGGCCCAAATCATTCAAGAGGCCGACCTCCCGCCCGGGGTGTTCAACGTCGTGCAAGGCTTCGGCGAGGAGGCCGGCGCCCCGTTGGTCGCCCATCCGAAGGTGCCGCTGATCACCTTCACCGGCGAAACCACCACCGGCACGATCGTCACCAAGAACGCGGCCGACCAGATCAAGCGAGTCTCGCTCGAACTCGGCGGCAAGTCTCCGTCGGTGGTTTTTGCCGATGCCGACCTCGACCGGGCCCTCGACGGCACCGTGTTCCAGATCTTTAGCTTGAACGGCGAGCGGTGCACCGCCAATTCGCGGGTCTTGATTCAACAATCGATCTTCGACGACTTCGTGGCCCGGCTCGAGACCCGCACCAAGTCGGTCATCGTCGGCCATCCGCTCGATCCGAACACCGAAGTGGGCCCGCTGATCCATACCGAGCATTGTGACCGGGTCCTGGGTTATCTCGACATCGGCAAGACCGAGGGGGCCCGGCTGGTGGCCGGCGGTCATCGGGTCGGGACCGAAGGCAACTACGTCGCCCCGACCTTGTTTACGGGTGACAATCGGATGCGGATCGCCCAAGAGGAAATCTTCGGCCCCGTCTTGGTCGCGATTCCGTTCACGGACGAGGCCGATGCGTTGGCCAAGGCCAATGACGTCAAGTATGGTCTCGCCGCCTACGTCTGGACCGGTGATGTTGCCCGGGCCCACCGGATGGCACTCGGGATCGAGGCGGGGATGACCTGGATCAACAGTCATAACGTCCGCCACCTGCCCACCCCGTTCGGCGGGGTCAAATTCAGCGGCACCCACCGCGAAGGCGGCGAACACGCCTTCGAGTTTTACACGGAGCTCAAGAACGTGGCCGTGCCCCTCGGCAACCACCCGATCCCCCAATTCGGAAAGCGTTAGGTCATGGCCATGGCGCCTCCGGACGTCGTTCGAATCGGCCATGTGGTCCTCGCGGTAGCGGACCTTGCGGCCTCGAAGCGGTTTTACGTCGACCTCCTCGGCATGCACGTGCTCCACGAGCAACCGGGTGCCCTCTATCTTCGGGGCGTCGAGGATCGGGAATGGTCTCTCAAGCTCGAACTGGACTCGATTCCCCGAGTCCGGCAGTTCGGATTCAAGGTCGGGTCCGAAGCGGCGCTTGATCAATTGGAGACCCTGGCCCGCGCGGAAGGTCTTGCAACCAGGCGGGAATCCGAGCTCGACCGGCCGTCGGTGCTCCGAGTTCAGGACCCATTCGGCTTCCCGATGACCTATTACTACCAGTCGGTTCGCCATCCGTGGCTGTTGCAGCGCTACGACCTGCACCGCGGGCCTGGCATTACCCGGATCGACCACGTGAACCTATTCTGCCCCACCGTCGGCGACATGGCCGGGTGGTACCAGCGGACGCAGGGATTCCGGTTGACCGAATTCACCGAAGACCAACACGGGGTGACCTGGGCCGCCTGGATGCACCGGAAGGGGAACGTCCACGACCTGGCCATCACCAACGGGACCGGACCCCGGATGCATCACTTCGCCTATTTCCTGCCCGACGGAAGCCGGGTCACCCAGATGTGCGACATCCTCGCCGGGGCCCGAGCCGAGGCCCAGATCGAGCGAGGGCCCGGCCGTCATGGCATCTCGAACGCGGGCTATCTCTACTTGCGCGATCCCGACGGGCATCGGATCGAGCTCTACAGTTCCGATTACCTCACCGTCGATCCGGACTTCGAGCCGATCCGGTGGGATCGTGACGACATCCGCCGCCAGCAACTTTGGGGCGGGCCCGCCCCGAAGCGCTGGTTCACGGAGGGCTCGGTCGTCGAATCGTTCGAGGGCGGTCTGGTTCCGACTCGCGAGTCGACCTTGACGGCCATCCCGACGTACATCGCATGACGGGCACGATCTACGCGGCCGCGCTCAACCGACAGGCCACGCTGGATGCGTTAGGCGATGCGCTCAATATGAGTCCCTACCAGACACCGACGATTGCGCCGATCCTTCACATCAAGCCGGCCAATACCAGGATCGGCCCCGGCGATCCGAGCCCCTGCCCAAGGGACGTAGCCGCGCTCCGAATGGGCGGCTCGATCGGGCTGGTCATTGGGCGCACCGCAAGCTCAGTGATGGAACGAGACGCCCTCTCATACCTCGCCGGCGTGGTCGTGGCCAACGACGTGAGCGTTCCCTACGAGTCGCACTACCGGCCCGCCATCAAGCAACGATGTCGCGACGGGTTCTGCCCGGTCGGTCCAGAGAGCACGGCGGCTGGGGCGCTCGACCCCGACCGCCTCGAAGTCATCATCGAGATCGACGGCCGGATCCAAAGCCGCGCTCGGGGCGACGGCCTCGTTCGCGGCGCGGCCCAGCTCCTTGCCGACGTGTCCGCCTTCATCACCTTCGAACCCGGCGACATCCTGCTCCTGGGCGAGCCCCACGAGCCTCCCCTGGCCCGGCCCGGCCAGCAGGTCAGGGTCGTCGTCGAGGGTATCGGAAGTCTCGCCAACGAGGTCAGGTGGGAATGAAGCGCGCCCGGATCGTCTATCAAGGCGCCGAGTGGGCGGCCACCGAGTCCGACGGCATGCTCTGCCTATCCGATGGACGTCGGCTCGCCCAGTCGGAGGTCACCTGGCTTCCGCCGATTCGGCCGAGGACGATCTTCGCGGTCGGACTCAACTATGCCGATCACGCCAAGGAGTTGGCCTTCACACCGCCCACCGAGCCACTGGTTTTCCTCAAGGGTCCGAATGCCATCACCGGCCATCTCAGCACGGTGGGGCGCCCCTCCGACGTGACGTTCATGCACTACGAATGCGAGTTGGCGGTGGTCATCGGCCGGACCGCGCGGCGGGTCCGCGAAGCCGAGGCGCTCGACTACGTGGCGGGATACACGGTGGCCAACGACTACGCCTTCCGTGACTACCTCGAGAACTACTACCGCCCGAACCTCCGGGTCAAAGGCAGGGATCACTCGACCCCGTTAGGCCCCTGGCTGGTCGACGCGGCCGACATCCCGAGTCCAGTGAACCTCGGGATCCGCACCAATGTCAACGGGAAAGAGACTCAACGCGGCTCCACCAAAGACATGATCTTCTCGGTGGCCTGGCTGATCGAATACCTGAGCGGGTTCCTCACCTTGTCCGCCGGCGATCTGATCCTGACCGGAACCCCCGAAGGCCTCGCGAACACCCAAGTCGGCGATGTTGTCACCACTGAAGTCGAAGGCGTGGGCCGCCTCACCAGCACGATCATAGGAGACTAACACCGATGCCGCATTTCGTCGTCGAGTACACCGACAATCTTGGCGAGGCCGCCCGCATTCCGGAGCTGCTGGCCAAGGCCAACCGAATTCTGATCGATCAAGGCGGGGTGTTCCCAACCGGAGGCATCCGGTCTCGGGCCCACCGGCTCACCGAATACGCCATCGCCGACCAGGCCGCCGACTACGCCTTCGTCCACATCCAACTCTCGATTCGGGTCGGCCGCTCCGAAGCCGTTCGACGCCAGGCCGGCGACGCCCTCTTCGCCATGATCAAGGCCCATTTCGCCGATCTGTTTGCGGCCCGGCCGCTCGCGCTTTCCTTCGAGATGCACGAGGAGGCCGAAGGGTGGTCGTGGAAGCACAACAACCTCCATGCCCGGCTCGCGTCGAAACCGCCCGAGGCGTCATGAATCCAGGCCTGGTCCAACAGCTGGCCCGCCGGCTCGACGAGTCGGAGCGGACCCGGGTCCAAATCCGCCAGTTCTCCCTCGACTACCCCGACATCGCCATTCCGGACGCCTACGCCATCCAAGGGGAGTGGGTGGCGATGAAACTGGCGACCGGGCGGACCGTGAAAGGCCACAAGATCGGCCTCACCTCCAAAGCCATGCAGTACGCCTCCAACATCTCGGAGCCCGACTACGGCGTGCTGCTCGACGACATGTTCTTCGAGAACGGAGCCACCATCCCGGCCGGCCGATTCATCGTCCCCCGGGTCGAGGTCGAGCTGGCCTTCATCTTAGGCCGCCGGCTCGAGGGGCCCAATTGCACCCTGGCCGATGTCCTCGCCGCCGCCGACTCGGTGGTACCGGCGGTGGAAATCATCGACGCCAGGATCCAGCAGATCGACCCCGAGACTAAGGTGACGCGCAAAGTCACCGACACGATTTCGGACAATGCCGCCAACGCCGGCATTGTGCTCGGCGGCCGGCCATTCAAGCCTAACGAGGGCGACATGCGCTGGGTCTCGGCCCTTTGCATTCGGAACGGGGACATCGAAGTGTCGGGGGTCGCGGCGGCGGTGCTCAACCATCCGGCCAACGGGGTGGCCTGGCTCGCCAACAAGCTGGCGCCGTACGGCGTCGGGCTCGCACCCGGTGAGGTTGTGTTAGGCGGGTCGTTCGTCAGCCCGGTTCCGGCCCGCCCTGGAGACACGTTCCATATCGACTTCGGCTCGTATGGAACAATCGACTGCCACTTCGCCTAGATCACTTCGATTTTGGCTCGGTGCCCTTGCGCCTGGGCCATTTTCCGATCGCGGGTGAGCAGGGGGGCGTCGAGCGCCTCCGCTAGCGCCACGTACGCGGCGTCGTACGCCGTGAGGTTGCCCCGCAGCTTCCAGATTCGGCTCAGGAACGGCTCGTGCGCGTAGCGATGAATCCCGAGGTCTCGAAGATCCTCAAGAGCCTCGTCGCCCCGATCGGGCCCCAGTTCGCCCTTGGCTGCATAGCAGCGGAGCACCTGCGCCACTTCGAGATCGAGGAGGTGCGGGGCATGAAGGGTCTCCCCCCGCCGAAAAAGCCGGGGCTCGATCGCTCGGGTAGCGGGGCGCCGAAGGAGAAGCTCGAGGATCACCGAAGCGTCCACGACGATCATCGCGAACGTTCGCCTCGGACCGCATCGGCCGGAGGCACCCGAACCGTGACCGGGCTCCGGGTGGCGAGCCGCGCTTGTAAGTCCTCCATCGTGGGTCGGCTGGCGACCCGCTCCATTTCTCCGAGCAAGTAATCAGAGAGGGACAGCCCGAGCTGGGCCGCCCGCGCTTTGAGGCGTCGGTGCAGTGGGTCGGGAACGTGGCGGATCTGGATCATTTTGGGCATGCGAGCAACATGCTTGCATGTTGACCACATGTCAACGCTGAGACTAGATTCAGCCATGCCACTGCCCACGCTGATCCGTACCGGCGCCATCGCTGCCCTACTCGGCGGATGCGCCGCCGCCCCGACCTATGATCTCGTCCTCTCCGGCGGCCGGGTCATGGATCCGGCTTCTGGCGTCGACTCCGTGCTCAACGTCGGCATCACCGGCGACCGGATTGCCGCCCTCTCAGAACGCCCGCTCAAGGGCACCGACACGGTCAACGTCTCGGGGCTCGTCGTCGCCCCCGGGTTCATTGATCTGCACGCCCACGGCCAGAGCCGATCCGACGGAGAAATCCAGGCCCAGGACGGCGTCACCACCACTCTCGAAATGGAGGCCGGGGTCTACCCGGTCGCCAAGTGGTACGCGTCCCGCGAAGGGAAATCAGCACTCAATTTCGGCGCCACCGTCGGCCACCGGCCGGCCCGGTACTTCGTCTTCCACAACGGGCTCGAAGTCCTCCATGGCCCCACCAATCCGGGATCGATCCTCGGCCTCGGTCCCCTTCCCGCCGGTGCCAACCAATCGGCCGGCGACGCCCAGATCGAAGCCCTCGGCGGCACGCTCCGCCAAGGCCTCGACGAAGGAGCGTTAGGGGTCGGCTTCGGGATCAACTACACCCCCGGCGCGACGCCCGAGGAGATCGACCGGCTCTTCCGGGTGGCGGCGGAACGGAAGGTCCCGGTGTTCGTCCATACCAGGGCCTTCGGCATCGACCCGATCCGCGAGACCATCACCGCCGCCCGAAGCGCTGGAGCCGCCCTTCACATCGTCCACATCGCGAGCAGTGCGCTGGCCGACTTGCCCGCCGCCCTGATGCTGCTCGACTCGGCCAGAGCCGCGGGTCAGGACGTGACCGCCGAGGCCTACCCCTACACCGCGGGATCCACCCGGCTCGAGTCGGCGATGTTCAACCCGGGATGGCAGGACAATCTTCGCGTCGACTATCCCGATCTGGCCTGGCCCGAAACCGGGGAACGCCTCACCAAGACCAGTTTTGAACGCTACCGTCGGCAGGGCGGTTGGGTCGTGATCCACATGATGAAAGAGGAGAACGTCGAGAAGGCGATTGGGCATGCCGGCGTGATGATCGCGAGCGACGGCGTCCCGTTCGTCAAGGGAACCGGCCATCCGCGAGGGGCCGGCACCTACGCCCGGGTCCTAGGCCATTATGTCCGGGAAAGGCGGATCCTCACACTCATGGATGCGCTGGCCCGGATGACCATCTTGCCGGCCCGTCGGCTCGAAGGCCAGGTACCGATGATGGCGCGGAAGGGGCGGATTAGCGTCGGCGCCGACGCCGACATTGCGGTGTTCGACCCGGCTACCGTCGCCGACCGCTCGACTTTCGCCGAACCGGCTCTTACCTCTTCGGGAATTCCCCACGTGTTGGTCAACGGAACCTTCGTGGTCCGTAATGGTCAGCTGGTGGCGGG
>JAYVJS010000073.1:0-2698 GCA_043769075.1 Gemmatimonadota bacterium
GTCCCCAAGCCGGTCGCCGTCGGTCTGGTCAGCGGCGGGGGCCAAACGGGCCGGCCGTCGAGTCTGCTCTCGGTCCCGTTTGCGGTCGTGGTAAAGGCCGCCGATTCGCTCCCGATGGCCGGTGTGACGGTCCGGTTCAGGTCGGCAGCGGGCGGGGGTTCGGTTCGGGACTCCATCGTATCAACCAACAACGCCGGCCAAGCCGCCACCTCGGTTTCGTTAGGCAGCCAGATCGGACTCAATCGGTACGACGCGACCGTCCAGGGCCTGACAGCCGTACCGGTGACGGCGATTGCGGCGGCGGGCCCGGCGGCCCGATTCCTCTACCAGAGCGGCGGGGGGCAGACGGCCCGGGTCACCACCGCTCAAGCCCAGCCGCTGGTGGTCCTGGTCACCGACAGCGACGGGTTTCCGGTGGCGGGCCAGAAGGTCTCCTGGTCGGTTGTCGCGGGCGGAGGCCAAGTCGGTGCCAACACCTCGTCCACCGACGCCCAGGGGCTGGCCTCGATGACCACCACCACCGGCCCGCTTCGAGGGCTCACATTGGTCCAGGCCTCCACTCCCGTGGGCCAAAGCGGCCCTGCCTCGGTCACGTTTGCGTCGTTTGGACGGGTCGGGCCGGCCGCCGCGCTCGAACGGTTTAGCGGCGACGGCAGTTTCCCATTCTTCAGGAACACGTTGAAGGCCCGGCTCAGCGACGCGCAGGGGAACCCCATCGTCGGCACGACCATCGCGTGGACCATCCTCCAGGACCCTGGCTTCGGTTTCCTCAACGCCCCCTCATCCGTGACGGGATCCGACGGGCTGGCGTCGGTCGACTATACGCCGCAGAGTGGGCTCAAGGCTGCGAGATCGGCCAGAGGCGCGGTCGACCTTCAGATCGAGGCAACGACCCCCGGCGGCCTCAGCGTCACGTTCACGCTGCCGGAATTCGCGACCCTCCAATTCCAACCAATCAGCGGCGTTGATCAGACCGGACGGGTCAGTCAACCACTAGGGCAGTTCTTCTCCGCCAGCTTGAGAGGTTTGCAAACGGTCGTTGCCGGGGCGTCCGTAACCTGGACGATCCTCGAAGGGGGCGGTAGCCTGTCGACGGCTACGTCCTTGACCAACTCTGACGGCTCCGCGTCGGTCCGTTATACCGCGGGAACCCGGGCCGGCGTCACGCGGGTCGAAGCCCGGCAGCCGTCATCGGGGCTGGTCACAAATTTCTCAGCGATCATCGAACCGGGCGATCCCACCAGCTTGCTCCATGCCAGCGGCGACAATCAGTCCGCGCTGGCCGGGGCGAGCCCAACTCTGCCCCTCCGGGCCGTGGTGGTCGACGCCTTCAACAATCCGGTTCCGGGTGTCCCGGTGGCGTGGCTAGCGCTCGATGGCGGCACCGTCGGCGGTTCATCGACGACCGACGTTTTCGGAGTGGCGACCACCACCGTACAGCTCGGACTGGGCCTCGGACCGCAGAGATTTCAGGCCCGCTATCCCGATGCCAGGGGGCCGATCTCGGTCACCTTCACCGTGACGGCTCGGTAAGAAGCGGACGGAGCGCAGCCCAAACCGTGGCAGCTACGATTTCCTGACCCTGGGCCGTTGGGTGAATCCCGTCGCCCTGGTTCAACGAATCAACTCCGGCAACGCCAACGAGCAGGAACGGAATGAAGGTCACACTGTTGGCCTTGGCCAAGTCGGCGTAGAGGGCCCGAAACCGAGCGGTGTAAGCCTGGCCGAGATTCGGCATCGCCTCCATGCCGGTCAGCACCAGTCGGGGTACTGGGTCGAGCGTCCGGGCCCGGTCGAAGATGGCTTGGATGTTGGCCTTGGTACTGTCCGGATCCTGCCCTCGGAGGCCGTCGTTGGCGCCGGTCTCGACCATGACCACCGCGATGTTCCCCCGATCGAGCAGCCAGCCGATTCGCCGAAGCGCCCCCGCTGACGTTTCACCGCTCACCCCGGCATTGACCGCCCGATAGCCCAACCGCAGCGAATCGATCTTGCGCTGAATCAGGGCCGGATAGGCCAATTTGGGGTCCGGAAGCCCGTAGCCGGCCGTCAAGCTGGTCCCGACAAACACAATCAGGGGGGTCGAGTCCTCCGGGACACCGACCACGGACGGGGCCGGGGCGCCTGCCGCCGCCGGCGGGGGTGGGGCTGGGGCGGTCCGACAGCCGGCAACCCCGGCCGCGAGGAGCCCGGCGGCGAGAATGAAACCCAGGGGGTATCTCACTATCATTGATCCACGTATGAACTTGTCAACCGAGCCAATGCTGCAGTGCCAGGGCCTAACCCAGACGTACCTCTCTGGGGGCCGCCAACTTACCGTCCTGAAGAATATCACCTTCGCCCTTGAGCGCGGGGGGTTCTTGGCCATCGTCGGGCCCTCCGGGAGCGGGAAGACGACCCTCCTCGGCCTCCTCGCTGGGCTCGACCGCCCGAGCTCCGGCACGATCCAGCTCGATGGCCACGACCTCGGATCCATGACCGAGGACCAACGTGCCATCCTCAGGTCGCAGAAGGTCGGGTTCGTGTTCCAGTCCTTCCATTTGATCCCGACCCTTACCGCCCGGGAAAACGTTCAGGTGCCGCTCGAGTTGCGAGATGAACCAGCCGAAGCCCGGGCCCAGGATCTCCTCAACCGAGTCGGACTCGGCGACCGGGGGCATCACTACCCAACCCAGCTGTCCGGCGGCGAGCAGCAGCG
>JAYVJS010000074.1:0-5135 GCA_043769075.1 Gemmatimonadota bacterium
TGGGTTTCGCTAGTGCCGTACCAATGGTTACTTGGCCGAGCCGTCGCAATGTATAAGATTGATAAACCGGGCTCGCCATCACGTAGTTCAAACGTCAGAGTCGATTGGCAATGTCGCTATCTCGTTGCTTTCGCGGCCTGTTGGCCGGATTGGTCCTTGGCTCCTCGGCCCTATCGGCGCAAGCGGTTTGTGGCACGCCCGGGAAGGACGGACCTGGCGGCACCCTGACCGGGATCGTCAATACCTATTATCCCGGCTTGACCGCCAGCGCCTCGGGCAGCGGCGCCATCTCGTTGGGTAGTGCGGTCGGGTCGTCGAGCACCATCACCCCCGGCGATCTGCTCCTGATCATCCAGATCCAGGATGCCGCGATCAACTTCACCAACACCTCGGCCTACGGGGCAGGGACCACAAGCGGCAGTGGAAGCACCAACCTCAACAACGCCGGGCGCTACGAGTATGTGACCGCGACGAACTCCGTTGGGGCGGGTGGCGGTTCATTGACCTTTCGAGGGACCGGCGCCGGCAACGGGCTCATCAACACCTACACCAATGCGGCTCCGACGGCCGGCCAGGGCCAGCGGCGCTATCAGGTCATTCGGGTTCCTCAGTATTCGCAAGCAACTCTCAGCTCCGGCTTGACGGCGGCGTATTGGAACGGCCTAACCGGGGGAGTCTTGGCGGTCGATGTAACCGGGCAACTCACCTTGGGTGGCACGGTCAACCTCGACGGCCGTGGATTCCGGGGCGGTGCCGGGCTCGGACTTGGCGGCGGTGCGGGCGGCGCGAACACCGATTTCGTCAACCTCTCCAGCAATCCTTTTCACGGAATTAAGGGCGAGGGCATCGCCGGAACCCCGCGGTGGGTCCTCAATCCGCAAACCAGTACCAATACCGATCTGGGGGTCGAGGGATACCCGAGCGGTGATGCGGCGCAGGGAGCTCCGGGCAACGCGGGCGGCGGTGGGACCGACGGGCAACCCTCCAGCAACGCCGAGAACTCGGGTGGTGGCGGCGGGGCGAACGGCGGCGCCGGCGGGCAGGGCGGCTTCTCTTGGAGCTCCACCCTCGACGTGGGCGGTCGGGGCGGGAGTGCGTTTGGGGCCGGGGCTGGCCGTGTCGTCTTAGGCGGTGGTGGCGGGGCTGGAAGCCGGAATAACTCAACTGCTCCAAGAAACGCCGGCGGCGCCGGCGGCGGGATCGTCCTAATTCGCTCGGGCACGATCGGCGGCACCGGTACGATCACGGCCAACGGCTTAGTCGGGCGGTCGCCGGACAATGACGGGGGCGGCGGCGGTGGGGCCGGCGGCAGTGTCGTCGTGTTGGCAGCGTCCGGCGGATTGGGTGGCCTGTCCGTTCAAGTGCGAGGCGGGAACGGCGGTGACGCTTGGATCATCCAGGCCGGAGCAGCATCGGCCCACGGCCCGGGCGGCGGCGGTGGCGGTGGTGTTGTGGTGGTCTCGAGTGCTGCCACGGTCGACGTGGCGGCCGGGGTTCGTGGTACCACGACCACCGGGCTTCTGGCGTATGGTGCGGCGAACGGCGGAAACGGGGTGAGCCTCACCGCCGCCATCGGATCAAGTCCGGGGACTTCGACCGGTTCTGCGTGCGTTCCGGTTCTGTCGGTCACCAAGACGACCTCAACGGCGACGGTTTCCAACGGCAGCGCCGGCACCACCGCGACCTATCAGATCGTGGTCGCCAATGGGGCCAGTAAAGACACTGCCCGCAGCGTGGTGCTCCTCGACACCTTGCCTACCGGATTTACATATACCTCCAGTTCCGCGCCGGTCTTGAGCGGCGGCGCGAGTCGCCCGACGACCACGAATCCCACCGGCGGTGACGTGCGGCCGCAGTGGGACGCCTTCTCGATTCCGGCCGGCGGCAGCGTCAGCCAGACCTTCGTCGTGGCGGTGGCCTCGACCGTTCCGAACGGCACCTACAACAACTCGGCTCGCGCCCTCTATCTCGATCCGGCCCGGGCCACGCCGACCGGTACCACCAGCGTCGCCTATGACACGACGGTCGCCGGCGAAAATGTGACGGTGCAGAGTCCCGATCTCACCATTGCCAAGACTCACAGCGGGAGCTTCACGGTTGGGGCGAATGGCACCTACTCCATCGTGGTAACCAACTCGGGGACCGGGGCCACCAGCGGAACGATCACGGTGGTCGATACTCTGCCGACCGGATTGAGTTTCGTTGGAGCGACCGGGGCACCGTGGACTTGCGGCGCGGTGGCCGCAGTGGTGACCTGTACCCAGGCAACCGCGCTGGCGGCCGCCGCCAATGCCGCCACCATCACGTTGACGGTGAGTGTGGCGGCTGGTGCGGTACCAGCGGTCACCAACCGGGCGTGGGTGTCGGGAGGCAATGAGCCGACCGCCAATCAATCAAACAACCTGGCGAGCGACCCGACAACGGTAGTCGGGGCCAGTGCGGATGTCGCGACCACCAAGACCGGTCCGGTCAGCGTGGCCCCCGGAGTCAATGCCGTCTACTCGATTACGGCGCTCAACAATGGTCCGAACGCCGCCACCAACCTCGTCGTAACCGATACGCTCCCGGTCGGCGCGACCTTCGTCAGCGCCACCGGCGGTGGGACGATTGCCGGGAATGTGGTGACCTGGCCTACCGTGGCCAGCTTGGCCAATGGGGCATCGAGCAGCTTCTCGGTCACCGTCACCTTTGCGTCGGCCGGGTCGTATCTCAACCTGGCGGCCAGTACCTCGCCGACCACCGACCCGACCCCGGCCAACAACAACGGCTCCGCCGCCGGCGCCCGCGTCACCACGACCGTCATCGCCTCCGCCGATGTCAGTGTGACCAACGTGGGCCCGGGCGCGGCCACGGCGGGCACCAACGTGGCCTACACCATTACGGCGGCGAACGCCGGGCCGAGTGTCGCCACCAACGTCATGGTGACGGACACGTTGCCAGTGGGCGCCACCTTCGTCAGCGCGTCCGGCGGCGGTACCCTCACTGGAAACGTGGTGACCTGGCCCACGATCCCGAGCCTCGCCACCGGCGCTCCGATGGTCTACACCCTGACTCTCACTTACCCGGCCGGCGGGAGCTACACCAACGTCGCCGCCGCTGCGTCCAGCACCTCGGATCCGAACCTGGCCAACAACCGGAGCCCGGCCACGACCGTGGTGGGGACCAGCGCCGATGTCGTGACCACCAAGACCGGACCGGCCTCAGTCGGGGTGGGCGTCAGCGCGACCTATACAATTACCGCTCTCAACAACGGCCCGAGCACCGCGACCAACGTGGTCGTGACCGATACTCTTCCTGCCGGGGCGACCTTTGTGAGCGCCACGGCCGGCGGTACCCGCGCCGGCGTGGTCGTGACTTGGCCTACGGTGGCCAGCATCGCCAACGGCGCGAGCGTGAGTTTCTCGGTGACGGTCACCTATGCGGCGACCGGATCAAATCTCAATCTGGCGGCCAGCACCGCTACCTCCACCGATCCGACGCCGGCCAACAACACCGGCTCGGCGGCCGGCGCCCGGGTCACGACGACCGTGGTGGCGTCCGCCGACATCGCGACGACCAAGACCGGGCCCGCCACTGTGGCAGCCGGAAGCAACGCGACCTATACGGTCTCCGCTCGCAACAACGGCCCCAGTACCGCGACCGCCGTGGTCATCACCGATACGTTGCCGGTCGGCGCCACGTTCGTGAGCGCGACCAATGCCGGCACCCTCGCCGGGAACGTGGTGACCTGGCCTGTCGTGGCGACGATCACCAACGGCACCACTGTCGCCCGTTCGGTCACCGTCTTCTTCGCGACGACCGGGTCGTATCTCAACATTGCGGCCAGCACCGCGACCACCGCGGATCCAACCCCGGCCAACAACAACGGCTCCGCGGCTTTGGCCCGGGTCACCACCACCGTTACCGCCGCTTCCGCTGACGTCGCGACCACCAAAACCGGACCGGCAACCGTCGCGATCGGCGCCAACGCGATCTATGTCGTATCGATCCGGAATAATGGACCGAATACCGCCGCGAACGTGGTGGTCCGCGATACCTTGCCGGTTGGAGCGACGTTCGTCAGCGCAACCAACGCCGGCACCCGCGCCGGCAATGTGGTGACTTGGCCTTCCGTGGCAACGATTGCCAACGGAGCGACGATTACTCGTTCCGTCACCGTGACCTACGCCGCGGCCGGATCGTACCTGAATCTTGCCGCGAGCACCTCGACAACGCCCGACCCAACCCCGGCCAACAACGACGGTTCCGCCGTTGGAGCCCGAGTGACCACCACCGTCACGGCAACCGCCGATGTCGTGACCACCAAGACCGGGCCCGTCACCGTAGCGGCCGGCGCCAACGCCACCTATGTGCTCACGGCCCTCAATAACGGACCGAACCCAGCCACGAACGTGATCATTAGGGACACGTTGCCCGTGGGCGCGACGTTCGTGAGTGCGACCGGCGGGGGGACCGTGGCCGGCAACGTGGTGACCTGGCCTACCGTCGCGAGCATCGCGAACGCGGCGAATGTCAGCTTCAGCGTGACAGTGACCTTCGCGACCGCCGGCTCGTACCTCAATTTGGCGGCCAGTTCGGCCACGACCACCGATCCGACTCCGGCCAACAACAACGGCTCGGCGGCCGGCGCTCGGGTGACCACCACCGTCTCGCCGTCGGCCGATGTGGCCGTCACCAATGTCGGCCCCGGCGCCGCGACGGCCGGCACCAACGTGGCCTACACCATCACCGCCACCAACAACGGGCCGAGTCCGGCCGCGAATGTCGTGGTCACCGACACCCTGCCGGCCGGTGCGACCTTTGTGAGCGCGTCCGGTGGCGGGACCCTGTCGGGCAATGTGGTGACCTGGCCCACGATCGCGAGTCTCGCGACCGCTACGCCGACCAGTTACACCCTGACGTTGAGCTATCCGGCGGCCGGCACCTATGCCAACGTGGCGGCCGCGGTGTCGACCACCTCGGATCCGAATCTGGCCAACAATCGCGCTCCCGCCTCGACCGTCGTCGGTGCCGGAACCGCGGACGTCGTGACGACGAAGACCGGTCCGGCGACCGTTGCGGCCGGGGTCAACGCGACCTATACCATCACGGCTCTCAACAACGGTCCGAGCACCGCGGCGGCCGTCGTCGTGAGC
>JAYVJS010000075.1:0-3817 GCA_043769075.1 Gemmatimonadota bacterium
CGAGTGGCCCCCGACCGGGGAGCGCCTAACGGCCGCGACGTTCGCCAAGTACCATCGCCAAGGGGGCGCGGCGATCATCCACGTCATCAAGGACGCCAACGTCGATTTCCTG
Source organism: Gemmatimonadota bacterium (assembly GCA_043769075.1). Classification (GTDB taxonomy): domain Bacteria; phylum Gemmatimonadota; class Gemmatimonadetes; order Gemmatimonadales; family GWC2-71-9; genus SHZU01. The sequence continues at coordinate 113 of JAYVJS010000075.1, forward strand.
GTCGGCCGGCCCGGCATCATGATCGCGAGTGACGCCATGCCGCTGATCGATGGCCGGGGCCACCCGCGCGGGGTGGGAACCTTCGCCCGGGTCTTGGGTCGCTACGTGCGGGAGAAGAAGGTGATCGGCCTGATGGAGGCGATCGGCAAGATGACGCTGTTGCCGGCAAACCGGGTCGCGGGCGCCGCGCCGGCCATGGCCAACAAAGGGCGCCTGAGCGTTGGGTCAGACGCCGACATTACCATTTTTGATCCGGCCGCGGTCATCGACAACGCCACCTTCGCCAAGCCGGCCCAACCCTCCAGCGGGATCCCGTTCGTGATTGTCGGCGGCACCGTGGTCGTGCGGAACGGGGACTTGGTGCCTGGCGCGATGCCCGGGAAAGCCATCCGCCGCGTTCCGGCGCCATGACCCATTGACCTCCGAAAGCGGCCCGGTTGAGACCTACCGAAAGGCGCTGGATCGGACCGAGGCGGCCCTGGCCGAGTTGAACCGACAATTCAGCCGAGTCGGGGTCGGGCGGCTGGCGATTTTTGTCGGCATCATCGGGGCCTTGGGTCTGGCGGTCGCCAATCGGGGCGGAACCGCGGTGCCTTTGGTCGGCGGCTTGGCCGCCCTCTTCGTCGGGATGATCGTCTGGCACGAGCGGATTGCCCGGCGCCGTGACCGGGCCGCACGAAGCGTTGCCTACTACCGTCGTGGTTTGGATCGGCTCGAGGACCGGTGGGTTGACGGCGGCGACCCCGGCGACCGATTTCGGGACGACGCGCATTTGTATGCTACCGACCTGGAGCTGTTCGGCCGCGGCTCTCTGTTTCACTACATCTCCGAGGCGAGGTCGGAAACCGGGGCGGCGATCCTCGCTTCATGGCTCCTCCGCCCGTCACCACCCGATGACATTACGGCGCGACACCAGGCGGTCGCGGAGTTGGCGGCCAATCACGCCCTCCGCCACGATCTGGCCGTGGCGGCGGCCGCGGCCCAGGGGGCGCTCGACTCGGCGGCGTTGCGTGCCTGGCTTGCCGCCCCTCCCGCCGGGCTCCCGTCGTGGACCCGGGTCGCCACGGCCGGACTTGCGGTGACGAACCTCGCCACCACGGGCGTGGCGTTGGCCGGGTGGATCCCGGGCTACTTTGTTCTCCCGTCCTATTTCGCCTCGTTGATCGTTGCCCAGGCCTTGGGTCGGCGCTCGACCGCCGTGATCCAGTCGGTGGAACGCCCCATCAGGGAGCTCAGGGTGCTGGCGTCGCTCCTCAAACGGGTCGCGGGAGAGCAGTTCGCCAGCGGCCGGTTGCGGAGCTTGTCCGCAATGTGGACCGGGGCGACCTCCGCCGTCACCGAAATCGGGCGCCTGGAGCGACTGGTTGACCTCCTTGATGCCAGGCGCAATCAGCTGTTCATGCCGATCGCCGCCCTCACGCTCTTCGGGTCCCAGCTGGCGGCGGCCATCGAGGCCTGGCGGAGCCGGGTCGGCCGGATGGCAGCGGGCTGGCTCGAGGCGGTCGGAGAACTCGAAGCGTTGGCGTCCTTGGCGACGCTGGCCTACGAGAATCCCGACGACACCTTCCCGGTCGTGGTGTCCGGCGAATCGCTGGTCGATGCCACGGGGCTGGCCCATCCGCTGTTGCCGCGGAATCAAGCCGTTCGCAACGACATTACCGTCGGCGGACCGGTTCGGTTGGTCATGGTGAGCGGGTCGAATATGTCCGGGAAAAGCACCCTGCTGAAAGCGATCGGAACCAACGTCGTCTTGGCGCTGGCCGGGGCTCCGACCCGAACCACCCGGTTCCGGGTCGGCATCACCTCGTTAGGCGCTTCGTTGGTCCTCCGGGAATCACTCTTGGAAGGCCGGTCGAGGTTCTACGCCGAGGTCCTCCGCCTCAAGGCGATCGTGACCAAGGCCGAAGCCGGCGAGCCGGTCCTGTTTCTGCTCGATGAGATGCTGAGCGGCACCAACTCTCACGACCGCGCGATCGGGGCCCGCGGTATCCTCGACGGCCTCGTCGCCCGAGGTGCGATCGGCCTCGTCACGACCCACGACCTCGCCCTGACCGAGATCGCGAGGTCGATGGGCCCCCGGGCACTGAATTGCCACCTCGAGGACGAGCTGATCGACGGCCAACTCCACTTCGACTACCGGATCAAGCCCGGCGTGGTCGAACGAAGCAACGCCCTCGCCCTGATGAAAAGCGTCGGCCTGACCCCCTAGAACCCTACTCGCAGCCCCAACGAAACGACCGGATGGTACTTGAGGTACTGCCGGCTCTCGATGTCGGCCTGGATGTCCTGGGTCTCCAGAATCACATTCTGGTCGAAGATCGCTTTGGCTTGGCCGGTCAAGTTCGGGCTCCCCGTCAAGGACACCTGCGGAAAGCCGGAGAACACCACGCCAAGGTCGAACAGTAGGGAAACTCGCCCGCGGCCACCGAACCCGAGCCCCGCGTACGGCGCGTAGTGGCTGTCGTAGCTCAGCTTGCCCCTCAGCGATCCGATGTCACTCGGCTGATAGGTCTGCGGTCCGATCGTGATCGGCCCGGTGAGGCGGGCCGCCACCGATCCTTGATTGGAATTCCAAAGCATGCCGCCGGACAAGTGGAACGCGCTGCCGAAGGGATGGATGTCGACGATCCCGGAGCCGCTCTGCAACTTGGGGGTGAGATCGTAAGCGATTCCTTCGACGGTCGCGCTCCTGGTGAATGTCAGGTAATTCCCCCCGAACCGGAGCCCAAGATACCGGTTCGGCCGAAGTGAAAGTTCGCCGCCGACCCCGAGCGTGCCGGCCCGGACCGAAATCCCGACTTGGGCCAACGTCGTGGTCGTCGCCAAGGTCGCCAAGGCCAATCCAAGCGCTGCAGTTCGCTTCATCATCGCACGATCCTCTCGCTGGTCTTCCCGAAAAACCGGTCGGTTTCTGCACCGCGGCTCGGATCGACCGGGGTGTCCGGTCAGTTACCCAGCAAGGCAGGGGCCAGACGCAAGTGACGTGTTCGCAACGGTTCCCGCGTCGGAGCCCGGACGATTAGGCCGGTGCGAAGCGGCAAGCATTGCTCGTTGCGGCGGATCCGGCTAAGGGGTGTGCTCGGATGGAGCCGCCAGGGAGACCAGGACGGCCGTCACCGCCAGGAGGACCATGCCGAGGACGATTTCGACCCGGGCGGATCGCGAGAGCGGCGTGGTATGGCCCGCGAGAAGCTGGGGCAGGACGACTCGCCAGTTGTAGGCCCCGGTTGCCGCGATTCCGGCCAGAGCCCCCAGTTTGCCGAGGAGCACGTTTCCGTACTCGGTCGAGAACAGGGCGTTCAGGCCCCCGACATACCGCCACCCCACGATCAACCCGCAGCCGATCGTGACCAGGCCGGCCGGCAAGGCGATCGCCGAATAGGCGCGAATCATCGGGGCGAGCTCGAAACTGGGGTCCGCCGGCCGGATCACGGCGATCACGATGATGCCTAACGTGCCGAGCCAGACGGCCCCGGATCCCACATGAAGGGCGGTCAGCGGGTATCCGACTCGACCGGCCGCGGGAAGTCCGATGGCGTGACCGGTCAGCGGCATGGTGAGCGCGAGCCCGAGCGCGGCGAGGACAATCAACCGGTCGGCCCACCCGGGCGGATCGGCCCCGGCCAAGGCCCGCCATCCCACCAAGGCGCCAAGAGCCATCGTAGCCTGAGCCAGCCACCCCCGGCCCCAGAGGCTCCCAACCAC
>JAYVJS010000076.1:0-10114 GCA_043769075.1 Gemmatimonadota bacterium
CCTACCTCGATGCTCCGGTCCGTCGGGTGGCCTCGACCGATACCTTCGTGGCCTACGCACCGGAACTCGAGGACGTCATTCTCCCGCAAGCCGAGGGCATCAAGCGGGCCATGGAGGCGTTGCTCAAGTTCTAGAGCCCGGCAAACACGACCGAAAGATCGATCGACACCGGGCCGCCGGCGGGTGGGTGCCACTCCAACTCGCCGACGGCCTCTGTCGTTCCCAGCGGAGTCGTGACTTCAAGCCGGCGATGGTCCCGGTCGACGATCCACACCTCCCGGATGCCCAGGCTTAAGTACGCATTCCGCTTGAAGTCACGATCGTAAATCTTGGAACTCGGCGAGAGCACCTCCACTGCAAGCCACCAGTCTTGAATCCCAGACCACGGAGTATTTGGCGGATAGGAGGCCGGGTACACCAACAGGTCGGGCTCTAGGTGCGTGGCCGGTTGGAGCTCGATTTCGCCCGGCCCGACAACGTGGGCAAGTCCCGGCACGGCCACAGCTCCGGACAGCCAATACTGAAGCCGCCCGGCAATGACCTGGTGCGGAGCAGCGGCCTGCGGCGTCACTAGCAGCACCCCGTCCAACAGCTCGTACCGATTCCCATCGTCGGGAAAGCGCTCGAGATCCGCGATCGTGTAGCGCGGGAACTGGATGGGCATAGCCATAACTTGTATCCTCGGCGCCGAGCTCGGCAAGTGGGCATTCCCAATCATGCGAAGGGGACCGAGATTCCGGTAACCATTTCCTCCGGCGCCATGACCAATAAAACGCAATTCCTAAGCCTCGTGACCGCCCTCGCTCTCTTCGCGCCGGCCGTTCCGAACCCGCGTATCCCCCTGGCCCCCCCGGCCGACTACGACTTCGCGACCGAAGACGCCCTGGCCCGCCAGATCGATTTCAGCCGGCCGAACCAGGCCCAGCTGAACGGCATCTTCGCCAAGCGCCGTGCCCGGGTTCTCCGAGCCATTCCCGATGGGGCGATGCTGATCTATTCAGTCGAGACGACCCAACCCCGCCGGCTCGAGTTCCAAGTCGCCGCCAGTGACAATCACGATTTCATTTATCTGACCGGTCTGTCGGGGCTGGCCAGCGTCGAATCGGCCCTGCTCTTAGTGCCCGGCCCAACCGTCGCCGAGGATTGGGCCGTACTGTACTCCTCGGCCGAAGACCTCGCCCAGGTTCGCCGATCGACCGGGATCGCCGATGTCCGGCCCTTTGCCCGCCTCGAGCAGGAACTGTCGGTTGCCATGACCGATCATCGCGACTGGCGGATCACCCAGCTCCGGCGTTGGCCCTTGCCGGCCGCCCTCGCCCAGCGATGGGGCAACAGCAAGAAGACCCTCTACCTCAACTACCCCCGGTTCTTCCGCCTCGGGATGCCCGAACCTTCCCGCCTGGCCACCTTCGATCGATTCCGCCGATTCTCGCCCGAAATGGATCTCAAAGACGCGGCCGACATCCTCGATCCGATCCGGATGTACCACGACGCCTTGGCGCTGGCCAGCATTCGCCGGGCCGTCTGGATCACCGGCGAAGGAATCAAGGAGGGATTCCGCGCCGCCAAGGCCGGCCGGACCGAAAGCCAGATCATGGAGATCATCGATTTCGTCTATCGATTCCACGGGGCGGACTTGGGCTTCCCGACCGAAGTGATGCGGTATCCACCCGGGGGGCCGAAGCCGAGGGCCGAGATCCCGGAGGGCTTCATCATGTACCAAACCCGCTCCTCCGGCGACACCTTGCAAGCCGGCGACCTGGTCCACACCGATACCGGCGCTGAATTCAACTTCTTCTCAGCCGACATCCAACGGAACATTGCCGTCGACGGCACGCTGACGCCGAAACAGCGCGAGACCTACGAGCTCGCCTTGAAGATCCAGAAGACGGTGATCGATTCGATCCGGCCCGGCGTGACCTGGTGGCAACTCCACCGGATCGCGGAGCGGATGATGAAAGAGGCCGGAGGCTATGACCAGTACTACCGCTACGGGATCGGGCACTTCATCGGGATGGAAGTCCACGACGAGGGAGACTACACCCAACCGCTCCAAGCCGGCATGGCCTTGACCATCGAGCAGGGGATCTTTCCGCCGAACGGGCCCCACGCCGCGTTCGAAGACGACATCATTGTGACCCCGACCGGCCACGAGTGGGTTTCCCGGTCCATTCCGATCGAGATCGCCGAGATCGAGGCCTTGGCGAAGGAGCCTTCCAACTTGGCCGCATTCCTGTCGCAACCCACGGGCTCCCGTCGGCGCCCGTGAGAAAGTTCTTCCTCCGCACCCACCGCTGGATCGGTCTGGCCGCGGCCATCGCGCTGGCGACGGCCGGGGTGTCAGGCGCGATTCTGATATGGGTACGATCGGAAGCGCTGGCGACTTTTCACACCCACCTCCTCATCGGCGAACCGGGCGAGTGGTTGGTCAATTCGAGCACCTTTGCATTCGTGTTGTTGGCGATTGGCGGGCTCGTCCTCTGGTGGCGCCGGAAACCGCTGGCCATTCGGCGCGACAAAGGTTGGTGGCGGTTCCTCTTCGATCTCCATCAGGCGCTCGGGGCGATCGGTGCCGTCCTGATGCTGGTGGTGGCCCTCTCAGGCCTTGGCATCATGCTTGGCGAGGAAGAAACCAAGGAACAGGGTCTGCCCCTCGTGGTGGACGAAAGTTCCCTGATGTACAAGCTTCACACCGCCCGGGCCTATCCGCTGCCGGTCCAAATCCTCTGGGCGGCAGCCTCGGTGTCCTTTCTAGTCCAGGCGGTTTCAGGGTTTACGATGTGGTGGAAACCCGGCAATCGCGGTCCCGACACCTAGGCTAGCGGCGCCGGCACACCATCAACTCGGTGCTCGGGCTTTCCTTGGCTCTCCGTACCAGCCGTCGCTCCAGCGGATACAGCACCGAGCCCAGAATCCCGCCTAACGTGTTGCTCAGCATAGCCGGGCTCACCAAGGCAGTCCACGCCAGGCCGGCCAGGCGCGAGGCGTCGGCTGGATAATTCATCACGACAAACATCGGTACCCGGCGTTCGATCGTGAATCCCGCCCGGTCCAACGCCGTCGTGATCTCGGCCAGGGAGCGACTGACTTGATGGGTGACCCGCGCCGTCGGGCGGTGGATGAAATTATCCGACCAGATCAGCAACCCGCCCGGCGTGAGTAAGCTCGCGATGTTCGCCAAAGCCCGGGCGTAGAGGGCATCGTCGACGATATGAAACAGCACGTCAAAAGCGCTGACCACGTCGTATTGGCCGAGTTCTGCCGCGAGCGGAGCCGCCAGGGGTAACCCGATATCGGCTTGGAGGAACCGGGCACTCTGAAACCGGGCCCCGAGCGTGCTCACCACGACCGGAGCCAAGTCGACTCCGGTAACCCGGGCGCCGCGGGCTAACCAGCGATCGACGTAGAAGCCGGTTCCCGGTCCCACGTCGAGGACCCGTTGGCCGGCGGTCCCCGCGTGTAGCTCCCCGACCACCCGGTCGAACACCTCACCGCGAATCCGATACATCCACTCATTGAACCGCTGCCCCAGCCGTAAATAACCAACGCCCTCGAGGCTGAAGTGCCCCCGAAGACGTTGTTCCCAATAGTCCTGCGTGGTGAAGCCCTCGCTCAACTCGTCGCCTCTTTGATTTCGCTCGCTGCCGCAATCAAGTTGTCGACGTCGCGCGACAGGGCCCGGGCCGCCTGGGTCGCCTGGGTCAGCGTGCCGACCACCCCGCCGATGCCCGATGTCCGCACCCGCATCAGGTCGTAACGCACGTTCTGGATTGCCAACACCGTCGATTCGAATCGTTCGGCGATCGCTTTGCGCCGGCTCGACAGCTCGAAGGCAGACCGGAACTGTTGCTCCATCAGCCGGAATTTCCGATCCCGCTCTTCCGACTGCGGCTGGTTCGACAACTCCTCCATCCGGGCTTTGATCTTCTCCGGCTCTTCGTAGCCCATCCCCTGATCGAAATCGTTCAGGGTCTTGGCCAAGTCGAGCGACCGGGTGTAGAGGTCTTCCGTCGTTTGAACGATCTCCGGCAACAGGGCCCGATCGGTCGGGGAGAGCCGCTGCATCATCGAAAGGATGGCACTCCGGTCGCCGTGGACCTGGTTGATCCGTTCGTAGTACGCCCCGTATTCGGCCTCTCGCGGCGGGGTGAGCGCCCGGCGCGCCTTGCCTTTCGGAGTGCCGGCTTCAATGGCGTCATGGGCCGGCGGTCGGTTCAAAACGTCCCGCCAGCTGTAACCAGCTTGCCAGAGCTGAGCGTAACTTTTGAGCAGGCCGATGCCCATCCCACCCGCGACGAACAGGAACCAGGGGCCATCGAGGCCGGTCGCAACGTTGAGCAGGAGGCAGCCGCCACTCACGGCCGCCCACCGGGCAAATTGATCGCGGACCTTCTGAACGATCCTCGGCTCGCCCGTATCATGCGCGGGCGCGGAATCCTCGTCGGCGGTTCGGACCCACTCGCCTCGGTCGTTGCGGACCCATTGCCCTCCGGCCAAAGAGGCCGACCGCGGCGCCGCTCCTGGCCGTGGGGCGAGTGCTGCTCTCGGTCTGGCCGCCGGAGGCGATGTCAGGCCGCGGGCCGTTCGCCCCCGTTCCGTGCTCGACGGCCGTGGTCGGCTTCCCGCGCTGGTCGGCTTTCGCGGAGCCGGCGCCGCCCGCACGCCGGTGGACGTTGGTCGATAGGACCCGACCGTCCGACTTTCGAGTCCGCGCCGCAGGCTGTCCGCCGTTGGCCACCGGTTTTCGGGGTCCTTTTCCAAACACCGGGCAACCGCAAGGGAAAGGTCCTCGGGGATCTCCGGCCGGGTCGTATGGAGGATCGGGGCCGGTTCGGTGATCTGCTTCATCAAAATGCCCGCGACCGTCGGCGCGTTGAACGGAAGCTCCCCCGTCAGCATTTGGTAGGTCACCACGCCGAGACTATACAAATCAGACCGGCCGTCGATTTCCCGCTCGCCCGCAGCTTGTTCGGGGCTCATGAACTGGGGCGTGCCGATCGCAACCCCGACTCCGGTCAGCGTCGCACCTGAGGTCGCCGACAGCGCCTTGGCGATACCGAAGTCGGTGACCATGACCCGGCCCCGAGTCCCCTCGAGCAGGATGTTGTCCGGCTTGATATCCCGATGAATGATTGAGAGACCATGGGCGGCTGATAAGGCGTCGGCCGTTTCCTTCATGATCCGGCGGGCTTCGTCCGGAGGCAGCTTGCCTCGTCGCTTGATCCGCCCGCCGAGCGATTCGCCCTCGACGTACCCCATGACGAAGTAGACCAACCCGGCGCCGTCACCGACATCGTGAATCGGCACGATATTCGGGTGCGACAATTTTGCGGCGGTCTGCGCTTCCCGCGTAAACCGCTCCCGAATGTCTTTTTGATACGCGAGCTCAGGGGGCAATACCTTGATCGCGACCCGGCGCTGAAGGCGCTCGTCACGGGCCCGATAGACCACACCCATTCCGCCCCGTCCGATTTCGCCTTCAATCGTATATGCCTCGCCCAAGGCTTCTTTGAGCCGTTGGGCTAGAGGGCGGTCATGCGAGTCGTTTGTAGCAGTCATTCAGGGCCGCGTATCCGTCGTCGAAACGTTGTTGCCGCAACAGCTTACCAATTTCGCTAAAGGAGCGCCAGAGCACAACTGCCCAAGGGCTCGGCACTCGGGGGCGCGGCCCTCGCCTTGGGCCAGCCAAACTGGCATGGGTCGGAGTCGATTCGACACGGATAGGCAGGGTTTGTACCACTCGAAGAGTTCGACCAGCTGCCGGATATCTTGCGCTAAATTGCTTATCCGTAAGAGGATACCTCCCCAGCCGGAGCCGTGGCACAACGCTCGCTCTTGACGAGTCGCGCACCCGGGCACCTAAACCGAGTGCCGAGTCTTGAGTCCCTAATACCGAGAACTCCATGTCCGAACGAATCACACTTCCGGTGCTCCCGCTGCGAGAACTGGTCCTTTTCCCTGGTGTCACGACCCCGATCGGAGCCGGACGGCCCGGAACAGTCCGGGCAATCGAAGCCGCGATGGCGAGCCCCGACAAGCTGATCCTGACCCTGTGTCAGCGAGAGAACACCGAGCAAATCAACTCCGAGGGCCTCTATACTATCGGCACGATCGCCCGGATCTCCCAGCTCCAACGGGGCCTTTCCGGGATGCAAGTCCTGCTTCAGGGTGAACGCCGGGCCATTGCGCTCCACATCACCGAACGTGACGGCGCGCTCGAAGCCATCGTTCGCGATGCCGAGGAGTTGGGGCCGCTCGATCCGGAGAACGCGGCCTTTGTCGGGCTCTACCGAGAGGTCCGCCAAAGGGCGGCGGAGCTCGGCCACAAGTCGGGCTTGCCCGAGGAAGTCGTCCAACAGGTCCTTTCCAGCACCAACGAGCCCGGTCGGTTTGCCGACCTGGTCGCGGGCTACATCGATGTTCCTGCCACTCAGCGGCAGGCGCTGCTTGAAACGCTGTCGGTCGAGGAGCGACTCCGCAGGGTTTTGGTCCAGGTCCAGCGCCAAATCGCCGTGCTCGACGCCCAAGAGGAAATCAAGTCGCAAGTCCAAGAGGAACTCGGGGAACGCCAGCGCGAGATGTTCCTCCGGGAACAGCTCAAGCAAATTCGCAAGGAACTGGGCGAGGAGGACGAGGCCGACGAACTCGAGGAATTGCGGACCAAACTCTTGACCCTTGACCTCCCCGCCGAGGCCCGGAAAGAAGTTGACCGAGAGATGGCTCGACTCGAGCGAATCGGCCGCGAATCGATGGAAACCCAAGTGATCCGCAACTATCTCGAGACCGTATCCGAGTTGCCGTGGAGCAACCGGAGCGAGGAACATCTCGATCTCAAGGCCGCCGCCGATGTGCTCGAAGCCGACCACTATGCCTTGGGCGATGTGAAAGACCGGGTCCTTGAGTTCCTCGCCGTTCGGCAGCTCAAACAGGCCGAAGAGAAGGCCGCCACCGCTGCAGCGGCTGCCCGGGAGGAGAAACTCGACGAGGCCGAGACGACCGATGCCACCGCGACGGGCGAGTTTGAACCTGCCAAACTGGCCCCGAGAAAGGCCGCGGCGGGAAACCCCGACGACAAAGCTCGGGGCCCGATCCTGCTGTTCATCGGGCCCCCGGGTGTCGGCAAGACCTCGGTAGCCAAATCGATCGCCCGGTCAATGGGCCGAAAGTACGTTCGCATTTCCCTCGGCGGCGCCCGGGATGAAGCCGATATCCGCGGACATCGGCGGACCTATGTCGGGGCTATGCCTGGCCGAATCGTCCAGGGACTCAAGCAAGCCGGAACCAAAAACCCGGTCTTCCTGCTCGACGAAGTCGACAAGCTCGGCGTCTCCTTCCAGGGCGACCCGGCCTCCGCCCTCCTTGAGGTCCTCGACCCGGCCCAAAATGACAGCTTCGTCGACCACTACCTCGGCGTACCGTTCGACCTCTCCGAAGTGCTCTTCATCTGCACCGCGAACGTGGTCCAGAACATTCCAGGGCCGTTGCTCGATCGAATGGAAAGCGTCGAGTTCTCCGGATACACCGAAGGAGAAAAGCGGATTATTGCCCAGAAGTACCTGATTCCTCGTCAGTTGGAGGAGAACGGGCTCAAAGGCAAGAGTATTACGCTCGCCGATGAGGCGCTGAAGGACGTCATCAGCGAATACACTCGGGAGTCGGGGGTCCGCCAACTCGAACGCGAGATCGGCAAGCTCTCCCGGAAAGTCGCCCGAAAGATCGCCGCTGGGGAAGTCGAAGGCCCCGTGATGGTGACCAAGGAGATGGTCGATGATCTCCTCGGACGACCAAAGGTGCACCCAGAAAAAATGGCCGGCGAGGACCAGGTTGGGGTCGCGACTGGGATGTACTACACCCCGGTCGGTGGCGACATCATGTTCGTCGAAGCATCCACCATGCGCGGTAAAGGCGAGCTCGTCTTGACCGGCCAGCTCGGTGATGTGATGAAGGAATCCGCCCGGGCGGCCTGGACCTACTCTCGTTCGCACGCGGCGGGGCTTCGGATTCCAGACGAGATGTTCGATCGCGACCTCCACATCCACGTCCCGGCGGGCGCCATCCCCAAGGATGGGCCCTCAGCGGGGATCACGATGGCCACCGCCCTGGTGTCGGCCCTGTCAGGGCGGCCGGCCCGACACGATATCGCGATGACCGGTGAGATCACCCTCCGGGGTCGGGTCCTTCCGATTGGAGGGCTCAAGGAAAAGATTCTCGGCGCCACCCGAGCCGGCATCTTTACCGTGATCATCCCGAAGGACAACGAAGCCGATCTGGCCGACCTACCGGAAGAGGTCCGGAAGGCCGTGACCATTCACCCGGTGACCGAACTGGGGGAGGTGTTAGCTCTGACTCTGCGAGGGGCTTCGTTCAAGGAGGGGCGGCTTCTCTTCGGGGACGATAATCCGAGAGATGTCACTCCGTTGTCGGCGAGCTATCCCCACTAACCGGCCACCACAACCCGGTCGCGTCCTGAACGCTTGGCGGTGTTGAGGGCGCGATCAGCCGCCCGGAAAATCTCTTCGGCCGTCGCCCCGTGATCGGGGAAACAGGCCACGCCAGCGCTCAGATGGACGGTTGCCGAACCGGCGTCGATCAACATCGGAGTTCCGTTGACGGCCGCCCTGGCCTTCTCGGCCACCCGCGCGGCATTGTCGACCTGACAGCGCCGCACCAAGACCCCGAACTCCTCACCGCCCAGCCTGGCCACTAGGTCACTCGACCGCACCGTGCTCGACAGGGTCCGGGCGACCTGCACGAGAATGCTGTCGCCGGCCGCCGAGCCGTGCTGTTCGTTGACCCGTCGAAAATGATCGAGGTCGAACATTAGGAACCCAACGGACTCGCCCGCCCGGCGAGCCGCGCTCACCGCACGCTGGAGCTCCTCGTGGACCGCCTCGTGATTGAGGAGACCCGTCAGGTCATCGCGGTGGGCGGTGGCCCGGATCGCCCGATTCCGTTCGATTCGAGCCAGAAACGCCTGAGCCACATACAAGGTGGACGCGCTCTTCAAGAGGACGTCGTCGGCCCCGGCTCGGATCGCGGCGAGTCGGTCGTCGTCGGTCATTTGAGCCGCGAGCACCACGATTGGTGTCAGGCGAAACTGAGGCTGACTCCGAATCCACCGGATGAGGGCCGAAGCCGTGGTATCGGCGATCCGCCACTCCATCACCACCAGATCCCAGGACTCCCCCTCGAGCGCCGACCGAGCCGCTTGCCCCCCGGCAACGACGGTCACCCGAACCGCCGCCCCGTCGAGAGCATTGACTAGGGTTCGGGTTGCCCCGCCATCGTCGCTATCGACCATGAGGATCGAACGTGGGGCGGTCGCCGCCCGCCCAAGGGTCCGAACGAAACTGAGGAGGCTCGATTCGAGGTTGCTCGCGGCAATGATCGCGTCCAGATGGGCATAGGGGTGGGCCAGCGGGTCGGCGAACTCAGGTGGCGCGACCAGCACCACCGAGGGGGGCCGAACCGGGCTGGGTGACGCCCACGCGGTCACCACCGGTCCGAGGTCATCCGGAGCCGAGCCGAGGATCACGGCCACATCGGGCCGTTCGGAAACCGGGATGGACTTCGGGTCGAAGTTGGCCGGCTTTCTTTGGACCGAGTACTGAGCGTCGGTCAGGATCGTCCCAACCTGGTCGGCCAGGTCTCCTGAAAACCCGAGAAGGATGGCCTGCCAGCCGAACGCCCTAGGTTTCGGCTGCACCATTTGGGGCAGGCCAAGAGCCGCGGCGCCGCTATCGAAGATCGAGGCCAGTTCCGTGACCGCCGACTCGAGGTGAGCCACACCCGCTGGGTCGGCGACCGGATTCGCCACGATCCATCGTTCCGTTGATCGGGCGAGGGTACTGATGTCAGGAAAGCCGTAGCTGCCGCCCGATCCGGCCAGCCGGTGGAACCGAACTCGAAGTGAGCCCGCGGCGTCGGCTTCCCCCGCGGCCCAGGCCGCGAGATCCTTGCGGACCTCGCTCAACCGGGCCGGGGCCTCCGCCAAATACTCGCGGCGGAGTTCTTCGAAGAACTCCGCCGCGTCGCTCACTGGGGAGAGCGGAACGATTGGATGATTGTACGCGTGGCCGCGATAAACACCGGATCGGTGCCCCAGTGCCCGCCA
>JAYVJS010000077.1:0-4982 GCA_043769075.1 Gemmatimonadota bacterium
CGCCTTCCCGCCGGACCGCCAGGGCGTCGGTGACGGTGCCGAGGAGCGAATTGACGATGAAGACGACCTGCTCTTGGTTCGACAGTTCATAGTCGACCCACTCGAGTTCGGCGCTCGGAAATTCTCGGGGACGAGCGCTGAAGATCGGACGGGTGTCGTCGGCTCGGGCCAACTTCCAAAGCCGGGTCCCTTCAGATCCGAATCGCACTTCGACCGATTGAGAGTCGAGCTTGGCGAGATCACCACAGTTCTCGATCCCGATCGCGGCCAGCAGAGGATAGAAGGACGCGGGCGGGGGCGGGTGGAGGACGCCCACATCGAGCGGGGCCAGAAAGGCGCGATCGGTGTCCGGGGGAACCACCGTGACCCGCTGGTCGCTGGTACGCGCCGCCACTTCGGCGGCAATCGGCGTGGCGGCGACGCCGGCGTGGACCTCGGTCAGGTCCAGGAATTCGAGCCGCTCGAGCAGTTGACCGGCAATGGCCACCCCGTTGAGCCCCCGAGCGTCGGCCCAGATGACGCCTCGACTGCATTCGAGCCGGATCCGCGGGGCACACTCGAGGGCGGCCGCGCCGATCTCAGTCGAGCGCGCCGCGTCGGTCGGCCAAGCCGGGCTCGAGAGACAGACGAAGGTCATGGGCTTTGGCTGGGAGGGAAACCGTGGTGCGTTCGGACCATCCGGACGCTTTGACGGAGATTTCGACGCTGACGGCATCGACCGCGGCGACGGTGCCGAAGGGGCCGGCCGACCAGCGAAACTGGTCGACCAAAAACCGGGAAGTGAGTCGAATGCTGGCGGTCAGTCCACGCTCGGTGAGCGCGATGAAAGCTCCTTGGCCCTCGTGAACCATCCGGGAGAGCCGAAGCATGCCGGTTTGATCGGGTTCGATGCCGGTGAGGATCACGAGGGCAAAGCCACCGGATCGGAGGAGGATTTCCGTGGCCCGGAGCGCTAAGTCTGGGTGGTCAGGACGGACGACGAGGGGACCCTGAATCCAACTGGGGCCGATCGTTTTCCCCCCGTCAACCCAGGCCGCCCGTTCGCCTCGGTTGACGACTCCAAGGCAGGCGGTACGGAGAATGGCCGTGGCCCCACCGGTTTTCGACTGCCAGACCACCATCCGCCCACGGGGAAGACCTCCGTTCGGGAGGATCCGATCGAGTGGGGCAAACCCGGTCGCAAGTGAGGGTGCCGACCGTTCGGGGAGGAGCACCGCATTGGGGAAGCGCTCGACCAGGAGACTTCGAAGGGCGATGGTTCGAGTAGGGGCCAGCGCGGCGGTCATTCGACTGCTTGGTCAATGGGGGTCTAATATAGACCGAATAAACCCCGAAAGCAAGGCTGCCGCTCGATACTAGGGCTTTTTCTTGGCCCGGTATAGGGAGTCGAGGACGTAGCGGAACAATTCGACCGGTTGGGCTCCGACGATCAGGGCACCGTCGATGTAGAACGTTGGGGTGCTTTGCGCTCCGCTCTTGACGGCGCCGTCGGCGTCGGACTTGATCAATGCGACGGTTTGCTGTTTCTCGAGACAGGCGGTCATCGCCGCTTTCGGCAGCTTGAGCGAGTCGGCCAGCGAGAGTAGAAACGGGGCGGGGTTCTTGAGGGGGGCCCAGGTGTCCTGGTGGAGAAACAGCAGGTCGTGAGCCGGCCAGAATTTGTCGAACTTGGCCGCGCACATCGCGAACGAAGCGGCCGGCACGGCGTTCGGATGAATCGAGGTCAACGGATAGTTTACGAAGATCCAGCGGACCTTCCCGGTCTTGACGAATTCATTGTCAATAGCCGGGAATGACTCGATCGCGTGGCGACGACAGAACGGGCACTGAAAATCCGACATCTCGTACACGGTAATCGGCGCGGTCGGGGATCCCTTGCTCCGCGCGGACATCGGGATCGCTTCCTGACCGAAAGCCTGGGTGGCGACCGAGGAGAGGAGCAGGCCTGCGAGCAGGAGGTTCGAGGGCATCGTTAGTACCTCGGCCGTCGGCGGCCGGTTTGAGGACTCAAGAATACGGTGTCGCCGGTGATGGCGACGTTCCAGTACCACTCGCGATTCGGATCGGCTGGGTCGATGGACCGGGCCGTAGCCCACCATCGTCCATTGGTCAGCGTAATCGTCGTCCACCCGAGGGAATCCGTGGTGGCAGACACAGGGTTGGCGAAGACCCGCTCACCCATCGAACGGGTGATCAAAGAGTAATCGCGGTAGGTGCTGTCTTCCCACTGGCGGACCCCGGCGCGATAGGTGGTCATGGCCGGCCAGAGCTGTTCCCGGGCCTGTTCGAGCGCAGCGCGGGCCGCGCTAACCGCCTTGGTGGCTGCCGTTACTGAATCGGCGGAGGCACCCGCTGCCTTCAGCTGCTCCAGCCGGGCTTTGGCCTTGAGGAAGTCAACGTACGGGGTTCGAAAACCCTGGAACAGGCTGTCGAGCTCCCGGGTATGAGGGCGAGGGTCGGCTTTGCCTTCCAAGGCAGCCAAGATACTGTCGCGGTTGTAGGGAAGGAACGACACCACGAGACCAGGCACGGGGCCATCCGTGTTGTCGAAATCCGGAATGCTGGCCTGGTTGGTTGCCGTACGAGCCCGACAGGCGGCTGAGAGGATCAAGAGGAAGATGAAAGAGCGGTGCACCAGCGAAAGCTAGCGGCTTGGTCAGTCGGTCACCACGTTGGGGAGGATGTACTTCAGCGGATCGACGGGGCGTCCATTGATGTGGACTTCGTAGTGGAGGTGCGGTCCGGTCGACAATCCAGTGTTCCCGACTAACGCAATCCGCTGGCCGCGCGTGACCCTTGCGCCGACCGAGACCAAGACCCGAGAGGCATGGGCAAACTTGGTAACGACCCCGTACCCGTGGTCGATCGTGACCACATTGCCGTAGCCATTTTCCCAGCCGGCGGCCGTGACGGTGCCGTTCGCGGGTGCTTCGATCGGTGTTCCAGAGGGGGCGGTGATGTCGACCCCTTCGTGGGGCCGGGCGACGTGCAGAATCGGATGGTCCCGCATGGCGGCAAACGCGCTGGTGAGCCAGCCCTGGGTCGGGACGATCGATGGGGTAGCCTCGAGCCGGGCGCTGTGGGCGGCCAAGCTGTCGGCGGCTTCGCGAAAGGAGCGGGTCAACAAGTTCGCGCGCCGAATCAAGGCGCCGAGGTCGATGCGAACATCGGTGGCTCGCTCGACCAAGACGGTGGATCGTTCCCCAGTCGTTGAGATTGGAAGTGGCCCACCGATACCGGCGGCAAGGACCTGGGGGTCGATCGGTTCGAGATTGGCGAGGAGCCGGAGTTTGGAGTCGCGTTGCTCGAGCGACGCGACTGAATCGGATAGCGCGCTCATCCGGCCTTGAATCAATCCGAGCTCATGGGCGAGCCGGACGTTTTCCTGCGCGACCGCCTTCGCGTGGGCCATGTTGACGGTCTTGGCTACGGTGCCATAGCCGAGCAGCAGCGCAACCGTGATGGCGGCCACCGCAAGAGTGCCGACGAGCTTCATCGCGGTGTGGGACACCTCGATGACGCGCGACGTGCTGGACCCTTGGGGGACGACGATGACGGTCCACCGGCTCTTCTTCATCAGCGAGATTTCGACCTCTGATTGGCGATGTCCAGAACAGTATCGGCTGGGTAGCCCTCGACAATTATGGCCGCCGCCCCTCGGGCTGTCAAGCGTTCGGAAACTCAACGCTAACTGATTGTTCGACAACGACTTGAAATGCGTCCCTAGGGCGGCGTCGGTTTCGGAAAGAGGATGGCTGGACGGGTGACGGTAAGGCCTTGCGTGGCAGGGTTTTGGACAGTGCTCCAACCAATTGCACTCAGGGGTCCGGGTTGTCCCAGGCTGGTCCAGATCTCGGCGGCTTTACCCGGAATGAACGGGCCACAGATCCCGGCGACCCGCGCCAGGGTCCGGGCCAGCGAGGCCAGAACCGAGTCGAGTTCGGGTTGCTTTTCCGCTTTTGCCAGAGCCCACGGGGCGGTTTGGCTGATATAGAGGTCGGCAGCGGCGACGATGGCCCAGGCGGCATCGAGGCCGCCCTTGAGATCCAGCCGTTGCATCGCGGCTTGGTAGGCGGGGAGGTGTTTTTCAACCACGTCGCGGTCGAGCGCGGTGGGTTCGCCGCTCGGCACGACGCCCTTCCGGTACTTCTCGATCATCGCCAACGATCGGGCGACCAGGTTGCCGAGCCCGTCGGCGAGGTCGGAGGTATAGCGAGCGTCGTATCGTTCCCAGGTAAAATCGCCATCGGCCTCGAAGCCCACTTCGCGCATCAGGAAGTACCGAAGGGGATCGGCGCCGTAGCGATTGATGGCGTCGTCGAGATTCACGGCGGTGCCGGCCGTTTTGGACATCTTGGCGCCGAGCCACTGGACGTATCCGTGAGCCCAGATCTTCTTCGGCGGCGCGATGCCCGCGGCAAGGCACATGGCCGGCCAGAGGACGCAGTGGAAGCGAGTAATGCCTTTGCCGACGATGTGCAGGTCAGCGGGCCAGAGCCGCTCGTAGCCGGCTGCCGGAAAGCCGGTGGCGGAGAGGTAGTTGATGACCGCATCGAACCAGACGTAGACCGTGTGCCCTGTGCTGCCGGGGAACGGGATCCCCCATGGGAGTTTGGACCGCGAGATCGAGATATCTTGCAAGCCGCCTTCGAGCAGTCGCAATATTTCGTTGCGGCGAATCTCCGGTTCGACGACCAACTCGCCGGAATTGATCATCGTCAGGATTCGGTCGCGGTAGGCGGTGAGTCTGAAGAAGTGATTGGTTTCCCGAGTCGGTACGAGGGTCAAGGTCGGGTGCTCGACGCACTTCCCGTCGATGATTTGACTCTCGGGTTTGAAGTCTTCGCAGCCGGTACAATAGAGGCCCTCGTAGTCCGCAAGGAATACGTCCTGGGGGCTTCGCTGCTGAATCCGGGTCAGTAGTTCGAGGACAGCCTCGGTATGCCTCGGTTCGGTGGTGCGGATCCAGGCGTCGTGGCTGC
>JAYVJS010000078.1:0-3521 GCA_043769075.1 Gemmatimonadota bacterium
TACTTTTCCACAAAACCACTTTCCCACATGCCACGTCGCATGAGGAGAAGCACTTAGCCTCGATTCGAACAACGCAAAACGGCCGGGCTCCTCACGGGAGCCTGGCCGTTCTGTTGTTCCCGTTCCGAGCCAGCCCGGGAGGCTCCACTCACTGACTGACTCGGCGGTCTTCACACCACCTAGCGAGGTGGGTCGGACCGATGGGCGATGAGGGGCTCGAACCCCCGACCTCGCGCATGTGAGGCGCGCGCTCTAACCAGCTGAGCTAATCGCCCGCGACAGATAGCTTCCGATATTACCACGCTTGAGGTGTCGGGACAACCCGAGCGTTGGAGCGAGCTGAAGCGGTGGTCGATCCAGTACCCGACACGTCGTCGTTACCGAATAGACGCCGAAGAAGATACCGAGTGGCTGGTCCCGGCGCTAGGGCCTTCACGGCGACTCCAGCCAGGCCCCACCCGAGGGGTGCGGGGGAGCCGGCCGCGCCTCCACGCGCCGTGGACCTCGGAATTACCTCAACACTATGGCCCCGGAGGGGTTCGAACCCTCGACCTTCAGATTATGAGTCCGCTGCTCTAACCGCCTGAGCTAAGGGCCCGACCAAACAAATATAGGGTGTCGGCTTTCAACTTGGCCCCCGCCCCCCCATTTTTCACCGGTGCGGGTTCTCGTTCTCTCCGACCAATGCGATGACCCCGGCCGCCGCGAGCGGCTCCGGGCGATCGCCGGCCAAGGCCCCGAAGTCGTGTTGGCAACCGCGGGTGGGTCCGCCGGTTCCGACGGTGCCGTCCGTCTCGCCCCGGTTCCGGTCCGAGGCGATCCGGTCGATCCGGCTGGCCTTCGCTGGCAGACCGCCACCCTCCGTCGCCTGTTGGCGGATGTGCGGCCGACCATTGTCCATCTCGAGGCCGAGCCCGAATCGGACCTCGCGGGCACCGCGGCGTCTCTCGCCACCAAGGTCGGGATCCCCTACGTCTTGTTCTCGTGGCGGTCGATCGCCAAATCGCTCGGCTTCCTCGAGGCGCGGCGGGCCAACCGCGTGCTCCAAGGCGCAGCCGGTGTCATCGGCGGGAACCGGCTCGCAATGGCGCTGCTCCAAGCCCGAGCGCCAAAGGCCATCGCCACGGCTCTCCTGCCCGCCGGGGTTTCCGTCGGCAACCTGATCCCCCGGCCCGCCCACGATCAGTTGGTGGTTGGCTTTGCCGGCCGGCTGGTTCCCGAGCGCGGCTTGCCCTTCCTGATCGAGGCGCTCCGGCACACCTTCGGGAAGTGGCGGCTGGTCGTGGCTGGGACCGGCCCCGAGCAAGAGGCGATCGAAGCGTCGGTTCAGCGCCTCGGGCTCGCGTCGCGGTTGAGCTGGCTCGGCGGACTCCGCGACGAGAGCTTGGCCGCTCTCTGGGCTGAGATCGACTGCCTGGCGGTGCCGTCGCGCGACACCCCCACCTGGGTCGACCACCATTCGCCGATCCTGCTCGAGGCGATGGGTCGCGGCATCACCCCGATCGTCACCAGTACCGGTGCCCTGGCCGAATTGGTCGGTGACGCTGGTCCGGTGGTCGGGAGCCAGGAGGAAATGACGGCAGCGCTCCAAGCCTGGGTCGTCGATCCCGAAAGTTGCCGCGCTCGCGGCGCCACGGCCCGGCAATGGACCATGAGCCGGTTCTCGACCACGGTAGTTGCCACCAAGACGATCGAATTTTGGGCAGCCGCCCTTGAGCCGGCCTCATGACGCGGCGCCATTTCTTTTGCGGAGTACCAATGCGCAAGCTCTTCATCCTCCTGGCCATGCTGGTGATCGCATCGCCGGCCTTGACCGCCCAAACCCCGCCGGTCGAGCTGATCAAGCGACCGGAGAATGCCGACCGAATTCGGGGCGCCATCGCGACCTCTGGGCTCACCCCGGCGCAGATTCGAGCCCGGCTCCGAGCCCTCGGCTATCCCGAGTCGACTCTCGACCAGTTTCTCGAAAACCGGGCCGACTCGCTAGCCAGGCCCAACCCCCGCGCCCTCGACGCGATCCGGGCCCTCGGCTTGTCGGCGAACGGCGACAGCATCGCCGCGGATGTCGTGCCCGGCCGGTTGGGCGACCTCCGGCGCGATCTGCCCGTGGAGCGAGCCGTGGGACCCCAGATCTTCGGCCGGGAGATCTTCGACCGGGTCACCAATCAGTTCCAGCCGGCCCTCTCCGGCCCGGTCGATGAGACGTACCGCCTCGGGGCCGGCGATGTCCTGGTGCTGATTCTGACCGGCGATGTCGAACTGACCCACCAGCTCGAGGTCACCCGGGAGGGGTTCGTCCTGATTCCCCAGGTGGGCCAGGTCTTCGTCAGCGGTCTGACCCTGGGCCAGCTCGATCGGGTCTTGGCCACTCGGCTCGGGCGGGTCTACAGCGGCATCAGTGGGGGGGCCAACGGCGCGACCAAGTTCCAGGTGACCGTCGCGAAACTCAGGACCAACCAAATTTTCGTGATCGGCGAAGTCATTCGACCCGGGTCGTACCAGGTCTCAAGTGCCGGGACTGCATTGAGCGCCCTCTACCTCGCCGGGGGGCCAAGCAACAACGGCTCGTTCCGGCAGATCGTGGTCCGGCGGGGCCAGCGGGTCGTCGACTCGCTCGACTTGTATGACTACCTCCTCAGGGGCGACACCCGCCACGACGTCCGGCTCGAAACCGGCGACGTCGTGTTCGTTCCAGTCCGGAGTGTGCCCGTGGAGATTGGCGGAGCGATCGTCCGCCCCGCGATCTACGAACTCCGACCGGGCGAGACCCTCCGAGACCTAATCCATGCTGCCGGTGGGTTCGAGCCGACAGCGCTCCGCCGCCGGATCCAGATCGACCGGGTCCTGCCGCCGGAGCAACGATCGGCCGGTGGGCGCGACCGAGTGGTGCTCGATATCGCCGAGGAACAACTCCAACTCGACGCCCCGGCGTTCCCGCTCTCGGCAGCGGATCGGGTCAACGTATTTTCAGTTTCCGACCGCCGGCGGAACGTCGTCACCATTCGCGGCAACGTCTGGGTCGAGGGTCCGGTGGGATTCAAGCCGGGCATGCGGTTGAGCGATGCCCTTCGCCTAGCCGGCGGTCCAAAGCCGGATGCCTTTCTAGGGCAAATCCTCATTGCCCGGCTGAATCCGGATTCGACCCGAAGCCAGCTCCGCTCCTCATTCCGGGATTCGACCGGGGCTGTGGCAAACGACCTCGGCCTCGCCGAGGACGACGATGTTCAGATCTTCTCACGAACGGAGTTCCGGCCCAACCGGTACGTCGCCATCACTGGGGCCGTGCGCCGGCCGGGCCGGGTGCCGTTTCACGAAGGCATGACCCTCCGTGACGCCATTCTGGAAACCGGCGGTGTGACCGAAGACGCCTTGCTCTCGGACGCCGAGTTGGCCCGGCTCCCAACCGACCGGTCAACAGGGGCCCTCGCGATCACCTCTCGGATCGGCCTGGACTCGACCTACTTGTTCGATCGAAGTCCTTCGGGGGCCTACGGCGGTCCGCCGGGCCTGCCGGCGGCGGG
>JAYVJS010000079.1:0-6630 GCA_043769075.1 Gemmatimonadota bacterium
ATAGGGTGGGAAGTTCATTCGGGACTCGGCCTGGCCCGTTGATCAGAACGGTGAGCCGAGTCGGCCCGGTGGCCCGTCGGCCGTGAGACGATACTCAAGCCGGTCGCCGGACGACACCCCCGCGGGCGGCCTCTCTTGTCGGTGGCGGGGAAGGGCGGCAAGTTCACTCGACCCTCTTAACGGTACCGCCAATTCGCCCCAGTCCCCGAGCCAACCGCCGAACGGCACTCTTCATTGCCGCCCTTGCACTTGGGGTGGCCGGATTGTCTTTGCCGATCGGATCGATCCGACGCCGGCTCGGCGGCGTCATCGTGAGACACGACGACCAGCCCGGCAAGGGCAGAACCGCCCTGGGCCCAGTCGGCGGCGCGAGCCGGTGGCAACAGATCAACGTTCCGCCAGAGCGGATCGAGCAAGCCGGATCCGAACCGAGCAATTGGCTGACCTACTCGGGCTCCTATCGGAGCTGGCGATACAGCGAACTCGATGAGATCACGACTCGGAACGTCTCCGGTCTCACTCTCGCCTGGTCACTCAGGTTCCGGACTGGCGATCCGATCGAAGCCTCTCCGATCGTCGTTGACGGGATCATGTTCCTTACCGTGCCGGTCGGCGAGGTCTTGGCGGTGGACGCCGGCACGGGGGACGTCGTCTGGCGGTACAACCGATCGGTACCAAACGATGTCTCGGTCTGTTGTGGACGGGTCAATCGCGGCGTCGCGGTGCTGAACGATCGGGTGTTCGTCGGAACTTTGGACGGCTTTCTGGTGGCCCTGGAGGCGGCTACCGGTCGGGTCGTCTGGCAAACGCAGGTGGCTGACTACCGAGAGGGGTACTCGATAACCGCCGCGCCGCTCGCGGCCCGCAACAAGGTCATCGTCGGTGTCGCGGGAGGCGAATACGGGATTCGCGGATTCCTCGATGGGTACGACCCGACGACCGGCGAGCGGGCCTGGCGTTTCCATACCATCCCAGAACCCGGGCAACTCGGTGCCGACACTTGGGGTGGCGAGTCGTGGAAAACCGGCGGCGGGCCGACCTGGCTCACCGGATCGTTCGATCCGACGCTCGGGCTTTTGTATTGGGGCGTCGGCAATCCATCACCAGATTACAACGGCGACAGTCGACCGGGCGACAATCTGTTCACAGCCTCGGTGGTGGCGCTCAATGTCGACGACGGCACCCTCGCCTGGCACTTTCAGTTCACCCCTCACGACCTCCATGACTGGGACGCCAATCAAATCCCGGTCCTGGTCGATCACGAGGTCGAGGGGCAACCGCGGCAACTTATGCTGTGGGCCAATCGCAATGGTTTCTATTACGTCCTCGACCGGCGGACCGGCGAGTTCCTCCATGCCTCGAGCTTCGTCAAGCAAAATTGGGCTCGGTCGATCGACCCGAACGGTCGCCCGATCCTGATTCCAGGCATGGCGCCGTCGGAGCGAGGGACCCTGACCTGGCCCGGGCAGTTCGGGGGCACCAATTGGTGGTCGCCGTCGTACAGCCCAAAGACTGACCTGGTGTATGTCCCGTTTGTTGAAGAGCCGAAGGTGTTCTTCAAGGGCGACGAGCCCGATCAGAATCAACCTCGTCGCGGTCAAAAAATCTTGGGCGGTAAAGTGAAGTCAACGGGCGCGCCGTACCAAACCGGGGTCCGGGCGCTTCATCCGGTTACCGGCACGGTGGCTTGGGAGAACTTGACGGGGGTTCGACGGGGCTCCGGTTGGACCGGCGGTACGCTCGCCTCGGCGGGCAACCTGGTGTTCTTCGGTGACGGCAGCGACTTCGTTGCCTTCGACGCCCGCGACGGGCGAGAGCTCTGGCGTGCCGACCTGGGAGGCTTCATCAACGCCAGCCCGGTCAGCTTTTCGGTGGGGGGCCACCAGAGAGTGGCGGTTCCGGCGGGGAATACCTTGTTTGTATTCCGCCCATTCGAGCCGCCGCGCTAGCACGGGGTCCCTCCTGGCGCTCCCCGGCGCGCGGCTCTACAGTTATCTGACCGGCCTCTGCGGCCGCCGGCGTAACGAGATCCCCTTAAGACGAATTGACTCACCCGATGAGGGCAATCTGATGCAACTCGCCTCCGCAACATTCGCCACGGCCCGGTACCGGGCCCTAGGTCTCCTGATCTTGGTGCCCTTCCAACCAGCCTTCGGGCAAGCCGATCAGGAAGTGCTGTCGAACCCGGCCGTGATCCAGATGGTGGCCGGCAAGCTCTCCAAGGACCTGATCGTCGGCAAGATCAACTCGGCCCGCCCTGGGTTCGACCTCTCGTCCGACGGGATCATCGCCCTTAACGGGTCCAAGGTCGACCAAAACCTCATCAAGCTGATGCTCCAAGTTTCCGACAACGCTCGGCGGAGCGGGAACGCACCCGCGACGCTGGTCGGCCTCGACGAAGTGCTGACCAACGAGATCGTGGTCCGAATGCTGACCGCCAAAGTGCCCAAGCAAATCGTCTTGGCCAAGATCCAGGTCTCCCGATCGGCCTTCGATGTCAGCTCCGCCGGGCTGGTGAGCCTCAACACCAGCAAGGTGCCGGACGAGGTGATCAAGGCGATGATGCTCCCACCGGCTCCGCCGGTCAGTGCCGCACCGATTCCGGTTCGGGAGGCCGCCCCGCCGCCCCCGGTGGCACCGGCCGAGGTACCGAAGGCGAAAGCGCCCGCCAAACCCAAGCCGCCGAAGAAGCCACCGCGTTCCTGAGGGGCCGAGCCGCGGATACCGGGGCCATTCCCCAGCGTATCTTTGCAGGATGCTGCTGCCGGCGTTGCTCGTCATCACCGATTCGCTCACCCGATCCTTTGGCGCCCTCCCCCCCGGCGTCACCGATGGCTACGCGGCCACGCTCAGGGGCGAGGCGTTCACCTACCACTCCGCCCATCCCACCGCCGGCGCCTCGCTCCTGGTCCGCTCCCTCGACAGCACCAACGCGGCGCGGTGGCGGACGGCCCCGGTCTCCGCGGGGCCCGGCGAGACTCGGCGGGTGGCTTTGCTCGCGGCGATGGATGTCACCGATCCGGGGCAGGCGCCGGTGCGCTTCTGGATCACCGTCAACGGGACCCACCGCTTCGCGCTGCCCCAACCGACCACGACGGCGGCGGCCTGGCGGCTCGAAGGGGGCGACGGCATTACGCTCGATTTCCGGCGGCTCCTGATCGACAAGTTTGGCGATGTGCACGGTGTCTTCACGCTAGCCGTCCCCGCGGCGCTCGCCCCAGTTGGGGCGCCACTCACCCTTCAGGTCCAGGGTGAGACCGTCGGCCGGATGAGCTGGTTCATTCTCTACACCGTGTCGATGCGGCCCACCCTCCGCCCCCACGCCGAGCAGATGCTCGCCCTCGAAAAGGGCGCCCGGTATCAGACGGTGCGGGTCGATGCCTGGAACCCGTTCGACACCACGACCGTGGCCGTCGCCGTGAACGGACGACCGCGGCTGACGACACTCCTGGCCGCCGGCGGGACGACGGTCCGGGTGAATGTCCCCGCGGTCCGCCGGCCGGCCACGGTCGTCATCGCGGTAACCGGCCGGCTCGGACGGGCCGAGTTTCCAGCCGTGCCGCTCTTGCCCGTGGTGCCGCGCGAAATCCATTTGATCAATCACAGCCATCTCGACATCGGCTACACCGATCCCTATCCCGTGGTGCGCGACAAGCACTGGCGCGGCTACGACAGCGCGCTGGTCTACATCGAGCGCTCGCGAACCAATGCGGAGGGGACCCGGTTTCGCTGGAACATCGAGGGGCTCTGGCCGGTCGAGGGCTACCTTCGGGAGCGAAGCGCCGCCGACACCACTCGCCTCCTCGGGGCGGTGCGCGCCGGCGACCTCACCCTGAGTGGCCTCTACGCCAACCTGATGACCGGGCTCCTCGGCGGCGAAGAGTTGCTCCACGCCTTCGACTACGCCAGGACGCTCCGGCAAGATCACGGGGTCGCGATCACGACGGCCATGAGCAGCGACGTCCCCGGCTTTACCTGGGGCTTAGTGCCGGCGCTGGCGCAACACGGGATCCGCTACCTCTCGAGCGGCCCCAACTACATCCCCTCGCTGGCCCAAAGCGGCGACCGGATCGGCCACACACTCGAGAATTGGGGCGACCGGCCGTTTTGGTGGATCGGGCCCAGCGGCCGAGACAGCGTGTTGGTGATGACGGCGGGCCGGGGGTACTCGTGGATCGGTGGGTGGCCGCGGGGTCGCCTCACGCTCGAGGACGCCGGGGTGATGAGCGAATACATGGACGTCCTCCGGGCCCGCGGCTACCCCTGGGAGATCGTCCAGGTCCGCTATGCGATCGGCGGCGACAACGGCTTCCCCGATGCCGAACTCGCCACCGTGGTCCGGCAATGGAACGAGCGGTACCTGAGTCCTCGGCTGGTGATCTCGACGTTGCCACGAATGTTCGCCGCGATGGAACGGCGCCACGGCCGGACGCTGCCCCGCCTCCGTGGCGACCTGACCGGCTACTGGGAGGACGGTGCCGTCAGCTCGGCGCGGGAACATGTCCTTGCCCGCGGGAGCGCCGCCCGGTTGGTGCAGGCGGGGACCCTCGCCGCCATTCGCGGGCAGGCTTTCCCGGCGGCTGCGCGCCGCGCGGCCTGGCGTGACGTGCTGCTTTGGGATGAGCATACCTGGGGCGCCGACCGGAGCATCAGCGACCCCGATGATCCCGGCACCCAAGAGCAGTGGCGGCTCAAGCAGCGCTTCGCGCTCGACGCCGACTCCGCCAGCCGGGCCCTGCTCTCGGAGGCGGGCGGGGTGTCAGCCGCGGGGCCGGGCATCGATCTCTGGAACACTCACGAGTTCGAGCGCCACGGCGTCATCATTGTTCCCGACTCATTGAGCCGGTCCGGTGACCGGGTGCGACAGGTCGATGGGCGGCTCCTGCCATCGCAACGCCTCCGTGAGGGCGGACTGGCCGTCTTGCTCTCACTTCGGCCGATGGGGGCCACCCGGGTCATGGCCGAGCCGGGTGGCGCCGAGCGGCCCAGTGGGCCGGCCGCCGGAGCGTCGGGCGACTCGCTCTGGAACGGGAGCGTCTGGGTCCGGATCGATCCGACCAACGGGGCGGTGGC
The DNA here is from genome assembly GCA_043769075.1 of Gemmatimonadota bacterium. Classification (GTDB taxonomy): domain Bacteria; phylum Gemmatimonadota; class Gemmatimonadetes; order Gemmatimonadales; family GWC2-71-9; genus SHZU01. The sequence goes on from JAYVJS010000079.1 coordinate 5,074, forward strand.
CAGGGTCAGTTGGCGGGGACGCGAGCTGGTGGACACTCGGCGGGGCGGGTGGAACCGGTATCGCTATCTCTTGGGCCGTGACACCACCCGTGCTGAGGACGCGGCCGGCGCCCGGATCGAGGTCGTGGATTCCGGGCCGTTGGTCGCGACGCTCCGGATCACCAGCCAAGGGCCCGGCGCCGTCTCGCTGGTGCGGGAGGTCACCCTTCATGCGGGAAGCGACGCCATCGGCATGATGACCCGACTCGATAAGTCGAAGGAGCGGGGCAAGGAAGCGGTGCACTTCGGGTTCCCGTTGGCCGTGCCCGGCGGCACCATCCGAATGGAGCAGGGCCTGGCGGTGGTCCGGCCCGACGTCGACCAAGTGGCCGGCGCAAACCGTAACCTCTATCCGGTGCAACGTTGGCTCGACGCGAGCAATCCTGATTTCGGAGTGACGCTGGCGACGCCCGACCTGGCCCTCTGGCAACTCAACGGGCTGACCGCCGAGGCATTCAAGCGGGGCGATGGCACGGAAGATTGGCTTCGCCACTCGCTGCCGGGCACTGAGCTGGTGGCCTACGCGATGAACAACTATTGGCACACCAACTTCAAGGCGGACCAACCGGGGCCGGTCACGTTCCGGGTGATGCTGCTGCCCCACGGCCCCTTCGAAGCCGCGGCGGCCACCCGGGCCGGGCTCGAGGCGAGCGAGCCGGCGATCGTATTGCCGGCCGAGTCGGGGCCGCCTCAGGAACCGTTCTTTCGGCTCGACACCCCGGCGGTGACGGTGGCGAGCGTTGTACCCACGGCGGATGGCCGGGCCGATCTGGTGCGGCTCTGGAATCCAGGGACCCGGGCAGCCCGGGCGGGCTTCTCATGGGGCGGCGGCGAAGAGCGGAGCATTCGGATCAGCTCGCCGTTCGAGGAACGGGGCGCCGTGGCGCCGGCACGGATCGACGTGCCAGCGCTGGGCTCGGTGACGGTTCGGATCGAGCGGCCGCGCTAGGGTATCTTCGAACCATTGCCGGCCCGCTGTACCCATCGAAAGGACCGCCCAACCATGCTCGCGCTTCTCGTCGTCGCTTCGGCCGTCGGCATCGCTCCCCTGCAACCGCCGCCCCGTCCTCCGATCGATCCGCGTCTGTACGCGGGGATGGTGTGGCGGAACGTCGGCCCGTTTCGCGGCGGGCGGGTGTCGGCGGTGACCGGTGCCATCGGGCAGCCGGGCGGGTTCGATGCAGGCTTCCCGGCCGCCGGAGTCTGGAAGACGACCAGCGCGGGCGCCACCTGGTTTCCGGTGTTCGATGCGATCCGGTCGGTCTCCTCGATTGGGGCGGTCGAGGTCGCACCCTCGAATCCCGAGGTGGTCTACGTCGGCACCGGTGACATGATCACGGCCACCACGATCGACCAGGGTGACGGCGTCTATCGGTCCTCCGACGGCGGGAAGACCTGGGCCCATCTCGGACTCGAGGCCACCAAACACATCCCGTCGATCTTGGTGGATCCACGCGCACCGGACGTCGTGCTGGTCGCGGCCCAGGGCGACCCCATTCGTAAGACCGACCAGCGCGG